>NZ_JAUTYR010000059.1:0-16084 GCF_041946035.1 Pseudomonas sp. AMR01 | reverse complement strand
GAGTGGTGGGGCACAGACCTTTTGGTTACTTTTGGGGCGTTTGCCAAAAGTGACCCGCTGTAAGAGCGGAACCAATCCCAGCCGTTACCGCAGCAACGAATATGCCCCCCATCCCACCCCAAGTCTGTCAGCAAAATTACCCCCCACCGTAGTCCCCGCCTGTTTTCAGAGCAAGCCATTGCCCGACGCCCACCCAGCGGGCATGTTCAAGGCCCTGTCACTCCAAAAGGACAACCGCCATGCTGGTCTTAAGCCGCGCCGTAGGCGAAATCATCTCCATCGGCGATAGCATCACCCTGCACATCCTCGAACTCAATGGCACTCAGATAAAGTTCGGCATTCAGGCCCCGGCAGGCGTCAGTGTCCACAGAGCCGAGGTCTACCAAAAGATCCTCGAACGCCAAGCCAGAGAGCCCCAAACCAACGCCTAGAAACCCTCAGTCAAACAAATGCTTGGGCACATCATGCTTGAGCATCAACTGGCATTGCTCGCTCTCGGGGTCGAACACGATCAGGGCCTGCTCCCTGGTCAACGCATGGCGCACGCGCAATACGCGGGTTTCCAGCGGCGTGTCATCGCCATTGTCAGTGCCGTCGCGCGTCACAAAGTCTTCAATCAGGCGGGTCAGGGTGTCGACTTCAAGTGCGTCGTAGGGAATCAGCATACAAGCCTCAAGTAGTGGGTCCCGGCGATGCTACTGCGCCGGGGCCCTTGTTACCAGCTGTTGCCAGCGTCAGGACTTCTGGCCGACCAGGCTGTCCACCGATGGCACGCGGGTGTCGCTCTCCATCTGCGTCTCGTGCTCAATCTGATGGCTGAAGCGGTCCAGTGAACCCTGGGCCGGTTGCGCGTCGCTGGCGAATACCGGCGGGCTGAGGATGTAGGCGCTCAACAGGCGGCTGAGCGCGGCCAGGCTGTCGATGTGCGTACGTTCGTAGCCATGCGTTGCATCGCAGCCGAACGCCAGCAGGGCCGTGCGAATGTCATGGCCGGCGGTCACGGCCGAATGCGCATCGCTGAAGTAGTAGCGAAACAGGTCACGGCGTACCGGCAGCTCATTCTCGGAGGCCAGGCGTAGCAGGTGACGGGACAGGTGATAGTCATACGGCCCGCCGGAATCCTGCATCGCCACGCTCACCGCGTGCTCGCTGGAGTGCTGGCCGGGTGCGACCGGGGCGATATCGATGCCGACAAATTCGCTTACATCCCACGGCAGGGCGGCGGCCGCACCGCTGCCGGTTTCTTCGGTGATGGTGAACAGCGGGTGGCAGTCGATCAGCAACGGTTCGCCACTGTCGATAATCGCCTTGAGCGCGGCGAGCAGGGCTGCGACGCCGGCTTTGTCATCCAGGTGACGGGCGCTGATGTGCCCGCTTTCGGTGAATTCGGGCAGTGGGTCGAAGGCCACGTAGTCACCGATGCTGATGCCCAGGGAATCGCAATCGGCACGGGTGGCGCAGTAGGCGTCGAGGCGCAATTCCACGTGGTCCCAGCTCACCGGCATTTCATCCACTGCGGTGTTGAACGCGTGCCCGGAGGCCATCAACGGCAACACGCTGCCACGGATCACGCCATTGTCGGTAAACAGGCTGACCCGGCTGCCTTCGGCAAAACGGCTGGACCAGCAGCCCACCGGCGCGAGGGTCAGACGGCCGTTGTCCTTGATCGCGCGCACGGCGGCGCCGATGGTGTCCAGGTGCGCAGACACGGCGCGGTCAGGGCTGTTTTTCTGGCCCTTGAGGGTGGCACGAATGGTCCCGCGCCGGGTCATTTCGAAGGGGATGCCAAGCTCTTCGAGGCGCTCGGCGACGTAGCGCACGATGGTGTCGGTGAAACCGGTAGGGCTGGGAATGGCGAGCATTTCCAGCAAAACTTTTTGCAGGTAGTTCAGATCCGGTTCGGGGATGGTTCGGCTCATAAAGTCTCCTGATAGCTTGTAGGAAGTAGTGCCATTAATGGCCTCATCGCAGGCAAGCCAGCTCCCACACTGGAATGTATTTAACCTGTGGAAGCGACCTTTCGACTTGCCCGCGATGGCGGCGCTAAGGGCCGCCTGTTTCTCACGCCGTCGGCTGACTATGGGGAAACAGCAAATCCACAAATTTTTCGGCAGTCGGCTGCGGCTCATGGTTGGCCAGCCCAGCCCGTTCGTTGGCTTCGATAAACACATACTCGGGCTGGTCGGCGGCGGGCACCATCAAGTCCAGGCCGACCATGGGAATGTCCAGGGCGCGGGCGGCGCGCACGGCGGCGTCCACCAGCGTTGGGTGCAGGATGCCGGTGACGTCCTCCAGGCAACCGCCGGTGTGCAAGTTGGCGGTACGGCGCACGGCGAGGGTTTGGCCACGGGGCAGAATGCTGCTGTAGTCGAAACCGGCGGCGTGCAGGGTGCGTTCGGTCTCGGCGTCCTGCGGGATCTTGCTCTCGCCATCGGTGGCGGCCTGGCGACGACGGCTCTGGGCTTCGATCAGCGCGCCAATCGAATGCTGACCGTCACCCGTCACTTCGGCAGGGCGACGAATCGCGGCGGCAACCACTTCAAAACCGATCACCAGAATGCGCAGGTCCAGGCCCTCGTGAAAGCTTTCCAGCAACACCCGGCTGTCGAACTGGCGCGCCGTTTCGACGGCGGCCTGCACGTCTTCGATGGTCTGTAAGTCCACCGCAACGCCCTGGCCTTGCTCGCCGTCCAGCGGCTTGACCACGATGCGCTGGTGCTCGTCGAGGAACTCCAGGTTGTCATTGGCACTGCCCGCCAGTTGCTGCGACGGCAGTTTCAAACCGGCAGCCTTGAGCACCTTGTGGGTCAGGCTCTTGTCCTGACACAACGTCATGCTGATGGCGCTGGTCAGGTCGCTCAAGGATTCGCGGCAACGTACGCGTCGGCCACCATGGCTGAGGGTGAAAAGCCCGGCAGCCGCATCGTCGACCTGTACATCAATGCCACGTCGATGCGCTTCTTCAACAATGATCCGCGCATACGGATTGAAGCCCGCCTGCGGGCCAGGGCCCAGAAACAGCGGCTGGTTGATCCCGTTCTTGCGCTTGATGGCGAAGGTGGTCAGCGCACGAAAGCCCAACTTGGCATAGAGCCCCTTGGCCTGACGGTTATCGTGCAGCACCGACAGGTCGAGGTAGCTCAAGCCACGGCTCATGAAGTGCTCTACCAGATGGCGCACCAGTACCTCGCCGACACCGGGGCGCGTACACAGCGGGTCAACCGCCAGGCACCACAGGCTACAACCGTTTTCCGGGTCGTGGAAGGCTTTTTGATGGTTAAGGCCCATCACGCTACCGATCACTGCGCCGCTGTCTTCATCCTCGGCCAGCCAATACACCGGGCCGCCTTGATGGCGTGGCGTGAGGCGCTCGGCGTCGACCGGCAACATCCCGCGTCCCTGATAGAGCTGGTTGACCGCCTGCCAATCCGCCTCGGTTTGCACCCGACGAATCCGGAAGCCACGAAACACGCGCGTGGCCGGGCGGTAGTCGCTGAACCACAGGCGCAAGGTATCGGAGGGGTCAAGGAACAGCTGTTGCGGATCGATCCCCAGAATCTGCTGGGGCGCGGCCACGTACAACGCGATGTCCCGCTCGCCAGCTTTTTCGTTGAGCAGTTCCTGAGCCAGGCTCGCCGGGTCCGGGAACGTGTGGCCGATCAACAACCGGCCCCAGCCGCAATGCACGGCAATCGGTTCGGCGGCCAGTGGGCTGCCATCTTCAGCCAGGCGGGCTTGCAGGCGCTCATATGTGGGCGCCTGACCTTTGAGCAAGCGTTGGCTGTAAGCCGCGGCGTTAGGTTTCATGAATCAGATTCCTTGTTCGCTGAGCCACAGGTTCAGCGCCGCCAGTTGCCACAGCTTGGAGCCGCGCAGCGGCGTCAGTTGGCCTTGTGGGTCGGTGAGCAGGCGGTCGAGCATGGCCGGGTTGAACAAGCCACGATCCTGGCTCGGGTCCAGCAGCAGATCGCGCACCCAGTTCAGGGTGTCGCCTTGCAAATGCTTGAGGCCCGGCACCGGGAAATAGCCTTTTTTGCGGTCGATGACTTCACTTGGAATCACCCGGCGCGCCGCTTCTTTAAGCACCTGCTTGCCGCCGTCCGGCAGTTTGAATTTGCCCGGTACACGGGCCGACAGTTCCACCAGGCGATAGTCAAGAAACGGCGTACGCGCTTCCAGACCCCAAGCCATGGTCATGTTGTCGACGCGTTTGACCGGGTCGTCCACCAGCATCACCGTGCTGTCCAGGCGCAAGGCCTTGTCCACGGCTGCATCGGCGCCAGGCATCGCAAAATGCTCGCGGACGAAGTCGCCGGCGGCGTCATTGGCGGTCAGCCATTGCGGTGCGACGGTTGCGGCATAGTCGTCGTAGCTGCGGTCGAAAAACGCATCGCGATACGCCGCGTACGGGTCGCTTGCGCCGTCAACCTGCGGGTACCAGTGGTAACCGGCGAACAACTCATCGGCGCCCTGGCCGCTCTGCACCACTTTGCAGTGCTTGGCCACTTCCCGCGACAGCAAGTAAAAGGCGATGCAGTCGTGGCTCACCATCGGCTCGCTCATGGCGCGGAAGGCCGCCGGCAGTTGCTCGATGATCTCGCTTTCGGCGATGCGCAGCTGGTGATGGCGGGTACCGTAGTGCTTGGCGATCAAGTCCGAGTACTGGAACTCGTCGCCGCGCTCGCCACCGGCGTCTTCAAAACCGATGGAGAAGGTCGACAAATCCTGCACGCCGACTTCACGCAGCAGGCCAACGAGCATGCTCGAATCGACGCCGCCGGAGAGCAGCACGCCTACATCCACGGCGGCACGTTGGCGGATCGCCACGGCTTCGCGGGTGCTGTCGAGCACGCGGTCGGTCCAGTCTTCCAGAGTCAGGTTTTTTTCATCGTCATGGGGGCCGTAGGGCAGGGTCCACCAGACTTTCTGTTCGGTCTTGCCGCTGGCATCAATGCGCATCCAGCTGGCCGGTGGCAGCTTTTCAATGCCCGCCAGCAAGGTGCGCGGCGCAGGTACCACGGCATGAAAATTCAAATAATGGTTGAGCGCGACCGGGTCGAGAATCGGGTTGATATCACCGCCCTTGAGCAGCGCCGGCAAGGCCGAGGCGAAGCGCAGGCGCTGGCCGGTACGCGACAGATACAGCGGCTTTACGCCCAGGCGGTCGCGGGCAATAAACAGTCGCTGTGCATCGCGCTCCCAGATAGCAAACGCAAACATGCCGTTGAGCTTTGGCAGCAGTGCTTCGCCCCAGGCGTGATAGCCCTTGAGCAGCACTTCGGTGTCGCCGCCGGAATAGAAGGCGTAGCCCAAGGCTTCCAGCTCTTCACGCAACTCCGGAAAGTTATAGATCGCACCGTTGAAGGCCAGGCTCAGGCCCAGCTGTGAATCGACCATCGGTTGGGCGGAGCCGTCCGACAGGTCCATGATTTTCAGGCGTCGATGGCCCAAGGCAATCGGCCCTTGGGCATGGAAGCCCCAGGCATCAGGGCCACGAGGGGCCAGGTGATGGGTGATGCGCTCAACGGCTGCCAGGTCGGCAGGTTGGGCATCAAAACGTAGCTCGCCAGCTAATCCGCACATAAATTCCTTACCGGTTTTTCCGTTGGGGAGGGGTCAATACTCAATACGCCCTGAGGGCGCGTACCCAGAAACTGACACGCGCCTATGATGGGAGTTTTAGAACAATCGGTTATAAGGCAAAGGGCCTTGAGGGGATAAAAGGACGTGCACAGCCGGCGCGGCCTTGGGGGCAGGGGCGGTAAATACCGCTGGTAAACATGCGAATAGTGAGGGGGTTTGGCGCTTGAACGCCCCAGTATTTGCGTCAATCGGCGACGGGATCGGCCTTATTGTTGAGCGCCATTAATCAATGCAATAAGGAAAGTTGCTGATGGCCCAAACCCAGGCTTCACCTCACATCGTCACGCCGGTAACGCACGCAAGGGTTACCGCCTTGCTGCTGGACATCACTGGCGATCTGGACAAGGCCCAAGTGCTGCAAGACACGTTACCCACGTGGTGGCTCAACGCCGATACCGCGACTCGCCGTGCCCTGCAACAGGCTCATGACGACAGCCAGCGGCCGCAGGAAGCGGCGGCGCGTCTGCTGGCGAACGTCCAACCCCTCAAGGCATTTTGTGCTGAACGGCTCACAAGGTTTCTGTCGGGCAAGGGCTATGGCTCGCTGGATGTCGAGCGCGACATGCTGGAAGTGCCACGGCACTCTTACAGAATGACTATCCCTGTCGGCCCCGTGATAGAACGGACCACGATAGAGAAACACAGCCTCTTGCACGCGGCGATGCAGAATTTTGCGCAGTCGGTGACCGGGCCCGGCGGGATGCCGGCTGGATCAGTCATCCGCACGGGGCGCGGTATCGTGTCACGCCTAAGCGTTGAAACGTTCGTGGACTATTGCCGCGAACTGGACCTCGGTAGCGCCTATCAGCAGCATCTGCGGGCGGTGTTCAACCTGCCGACGCCCGGCGAAGCGGTCGAGACCGAACGCGGGTATAACCCCGCCATTTCCACCCTGGGACGATCGCGCTGCATGGACATGCAAATGGACCTGCACATCGCCTACGCCAAGGGCGATATCAGCGCGCCGACCTATAGCGTGTTGCTGGCGTTGATCAAGGCGAATGCGCCTGCTGGCCAAGTGCAGCATCTGCTGTTTCACGGTAAGCCGCTGGTCTGGCAAGGGCTGAACATCGGTGACGCCTGCATATGGGGTGTGATGGTGTTGGCCAATGCCGCCGATGATGGGTTTTCCAGTGGGCCGGTGGTGCTGTACATGCCCAATGAGCCGGTGCGACCCTGGTATGAGTACCCGTCGCTGAATGACTTCAAGCAGTACCTGACCCTCAAGCTCCAGGTGCAATCGTATCGGCTTTTTTTTAACGGCTACCTGGACGAATCCGAGCGCTTCGGGTTTTTTCAGCGGTTCGACGAGAGTCGCGCAGTGGGGCGCATGGACCCGGTGGTGGAGACGGGCAACCTGTCCAGTTTCTATTTCAACGTCTGTACCGGCAAGTTGCTGCTCGATGCTTTCGAGCTTGCGGTGCCCACCGCACAAGCGGATGAAGATGCCCGTCGGCTGCGTTTGCAGCGCTATCTGGACGCCGGTTTGACGTTGCTCAACATCGCCGGTTTTCTGGTGCCGGTGGTGGGGGCCTTGATGACGGGTGTGTGCATTGGCCAGTTGCTGGGCGAGGTGTTCGAGGGCATCGACGACTGGAACCATGATGAAAAAGCCGAGGCCGTCGGGCATCTGGTCAACGTGGCTGAAAGCATTGCCGGCATGGTCGTTTTTGCTGCGGGGGTAAAAGCCTTCGGAGCCGCCAAACGTTTGGCCAGCCAGCCCGTGGATTTTTTTGATGGCATGGAGGCGATCAAACGGGCTGACAACAGCGCGTGGCTATGGCGCCGTCGGTCGTCCACCTACCGCCAGCTTCCGAGTGTCATTGCCGCAGCGGTAGCCGACTCAATAGGCGTCTATAAGGTTCATGGCCAGTCTTACGCCAAGGTTGACGGCGACGTGTATTCGATAGCCTTCGACGCCGCTACCAGGCAGTGGATGGCCCTGCACCCACAGCGCAGCGAGGCGGGTCGTCTGCCGCTCGCGCACAACCGCGTGGGCGGTTGGCGGTTTGAATGGGAACGGCCCGAAGAGTGGCAAGACCTGGCATACGGCATCAAACGCTTGCATCCCTTCCTGGGCGCGTGGAGTGACGAGCGCTTGAAAGAAATTGCCAGTATCAGCGACTTGACCCTGCCGGAGTTGCGTTACAGGGCTTCGGAAAACCTGCCATTGCCGGAGCGATTCCGGGATGCAGTGATGCGTTTTATGCAGGAGCAGAAAGTCCGGGATCTGACCTGGCAGCTCGAGCATCAGCCGCAGTTGGATGCCGGCACGGCACGCACTCAAATCTACGCGTTGCCGCATATGCCCGGCTGGCCGTCAGGACGCTTCTTCAAGGTGCTGGACAATGCTGACAATCTGGTTGAGCGCTACCCCGATACGGCGCCCTTTGACTACGAAGATTTAAGCATTCCTGTCACCGAGCAGCAGCTGGCCGACGGCAAGGTGATGCCAACCTTGCTGGAGGCGCTGGACGCTGAGGAAAAGCAGGCATTGTTGGGCGGTAGCGTAAAAACCGGCGAGGCTGAGGCCACGCTCAAACGACGCCTGCTCGCTTCACTGCAACGCAGCCATCGAACGGTGTATGAGGCGCTGTATCAGCATGCCGATGTGATTGAACCTGGCGATCATGACCTGCTCAAGTTGCACTACCCGAACCTGCCGATTCGGATGGCGTGGGAACTGCTGTCCAGCACCCCGACCCTACAGCGTGTGCGCCTGCGTGACACCCGGCGAGTGCCGCTGGCGCTGGCGCAGCGAGCTCGCGAGGTGATGCAACTCGTCGAAGAAGATCAGGCTTTCAGTGGGCTGTACTGGCCTCGACAAGCCACCGAGGCTACCCAGCGCCTGGCCGTCGGGCTGCTTGCGCGCGTGCTCGAATGGCCACAGACGATGTCACTGCAAGTGCGCCGTGAAGCGATCACGGGTGAATTGATTGCACAACGGGGTGCGCCGAACGCGACCGTACGCCGGACGGTGGTGGTGTCTGCGCGCGGCTTTCGGGCTTTTGATGAGCAGGGTAAGGCATTGGGGGATATCGCCACCGGCGACGACGGTTTTTACCAAGCCCTCACCGATACGCTGACGGTTTATCAACGCGGCACACTGAAGCTGACGGGCGCTCAGCGTGGCAGCTTTCTGCGCCACCATCTGCTGACCAAGGCCGAAACGCAGCGCAAGACGCTCGCCCATTACCTCTGGCCCGAGCGCCCGATACCAAAGCCAGCCTTGGCGTGCATTCAAGCAGTACTGCAAGAGCCGCCGGTGTTGCCGGCGGCGCTGATGCGCGATGGGCGAAAACTCTATCCCACGCTTGAGTCAAGCCAGCTCGCACGGTTGCTGCACGGCTTGGGCCCGGATCATGTGTCGCGTGCCAAAGCCGTGAAGGGATTGAAAGGCCAGCTCAAGATGTTGCAGAAGGCGTTGATGCAGTGGTCTGACGACAAGGTTGCCGTGCGAGGAATGAGCGCCTCCGCCAAGCAGGACTTTCGCCAGGCTCGCGCTTCGGCCATCAAGGCCATTGAGCGTGCCTGGAGACGCGAAACACTGTGGGTCGATGAGTCAGGGGCGCAGGTTCCGGTGTTGAAGCTGGACGGCCTGTTGGCAGGGGAGTTGCCTGCGCTGCCTGCCGAAGTCGACTTTGGTCATGTTCGAGAGCTGTCGCTCAGGCGCATGGAACTCAACAATGGGGTCACACGCTTTCTTGAACACTTCAAGGGCCTGCATACGCTTGATCTGGCCAACAACAAGTTGACCGAGCTGCCGCTGATACCGGCGAACATGCCCGAGTTGCGGCGCCTGTATTTGAACCACAACCAGCTGCAACTGACCGAAGCCTCCCGCGAGACGTTGGGGGGAGTGACCAAGCTGCGGGTATTGGATCTGAAAAATAACCCGCTGCTCAATGCCCCTTCGGTCAGTCGGATGCTGGACTTGCGTTTGCTGTTTCTGGACGACTGTTTGCTTCAGGAGCTGCCTGTCGGGCTGCGACGGCCGCCGTATCTGGAAGTTGTGAGCCTGCGTAGCAATATGATCAAAGAGTTGCCTCAATGGCTCTCAACGGTCTCGCGGGATGTCGCGCGGGCGCTGAACCTTTGGGGTAATTCCCTGGATACCTCAAGTAAACAATTGCTCAGGGACTATCGGGCCCGCGCCGGTATCGGTATGGGCTTTCTGGAGGATGACGTCGCCCGCATCACCGAGCAAAAAGCGCGAGAGCTGTGGTTGAAGGACATGGGTACGCTTGTAACCACCCGACAGGCGACCTGGGATGCGCTCAGGGCGGAATCGGGTTCTGATGGGTTGTTCATGTTATTGGCCGGGCTGGGCGGCGTGGCCGATACCAAGAAGGTTCGCGAGGACATGAGCCGGCGTGTGTGGTGGGTGCTGGACGCCGTTGAATCCGATACCGACTTGCGCAAGGAAATTTTTGAGCGTGCGGCCACGCCGCTCAACTGTGACGACGCCGCTGCCGCAAGTTTCAGCAACCTGGAAGTGCTGACCCATATTCACGAGGCGTCCAAAGCTGTCGAGGGCGGACAGCTGTCGGCTGAACAGGTCCTGCATTTGAGCAAGGGTTTGTTTCGGCTCGACCGACTTGAGCGCTATGCCCTGAGTCACAGCGAAGCACACCCCAGTGCCGACCCACTGGAGGTGAGCCTGGCATTTCGAAAAGGCCTGGCTGACCGTTTCTATTTGCCGGGCCAACCCAAACATATGCGTTTCGAAAGCCTGGGTGAGGTGGCGCCCCACCATTTGAACGCCGCCGAGGCCCGGCTGCGTGCCGCCGAGTTTTCACCCGAACTGGTGGATTATCTGGTCGAATTGCCGTTGTGGGCCGGCTATCTGAAAAAGGCCTATAGCGTGCCGCTCGGTCGCCTGTCGGAGCCGTTCGAGGAGCGTATGCAGGCGGTGTTTGATCAGGGCCAAACCTTGACTGACGGTGACTACCGCACGCAGATGAACGTGATCCTGCAAGAGCGGGAGCAGGCGCAGGCCGCTGAGATCAGGCGCCGGACCGAGGAGATCCTCAAACCCGGCGCCATTGCCGGATGCTCGGTGCCGTTACTGTGAGCCGCCCGTGCCACGAATCAAAGCCCGCACGGCGAACCGATTAGGGTGGCAGGCTTCGGCCACGCTGGAGGGCACCGGCAGGGGCTCATCATTCAGCCAGGCCGCCAGCAGTTCGGCACACAATGGCGCGGTGATCAGGCCGCGCGAGCCGTGGCCGCTGTTGATGTACAGGCCGTCCAGCCACGGGCAGGCGACCTGTGGGGTCTGGCGGGCATCCTTGCGCAGCGCGACGTAGGTTTGGTCGAACGCGATTCGTTCGGCCAGCGGGCCTACGATCGGCAGGTAATCGGGGCTGGTGCAACGGAAGGCGGCGCGGCCCTCGAGTTGTTCCGGGGCCATCGCGTCGGCACCCAGGCGGTGGGCCAGGTCGGTGGAAATCTCGCGCAGCATCTCCAGGTTGCCGGCGTGCTCGGTGGCGGTGGGTGTCAGGTCCTGGTTCTTGAAGTCAAAACTTGCGCCCAGGGTGTGCTCGCCCAGGCGCGCCGGGGCCACGTAGCCTTCGGCGCACACCACGGTCGCCAGGGCCTGGCTTTGCGCGGTTTGCGCCAGTCGGGTGATTTGCCCGCGAATGCGTTTGAGGGGCAGGTCGGCGAAGCGCTGGATGTCGGCGGCCCCTGCCAACACCACTACGGGGGCACTGGCGAGCAGGCGCTCGCCGTCCCACGCTTGCCATTGACCGTCGAAGTGGCGCAGGTCGAGCACATCGTGATGATTCAGCACCGTGATCCCGGGTTGACGTGCCTGCCACTCGCACAGCGCAGGCGGGTGTACCCAGCCGCCTTCGGGGAAAAACAGGCCGCCCTGGGCCAGTTCGATACCGGCCCTTTGTTGGGCCTGTTCGCGGTCCAGCAGGTGCAGCAAGTCCGGTGCAAAGGCGTCTGCAAGCTGCGCCTGGCGCTGGGCTTCCTTGGCGTCGAACGCCAGTTGCAGCACGCCGCAGCCATCCCAATCGACGCCTCGGTGCAAATGCTCCAGCAGGCGCCGCGTGTGGCCAAAGCCGCTGAGAATCAGTTGGGACAAAGCCGTGCCGTGGGCCGACAGCTTGAGGTACAGCACGCCTTGAGGGTTGCCCGAGGCTTCTTTGGCCAGGCCCGCGTGACGTTCCAGCAGGCTGACGCGCCAGCCACGGGCGGCCAGGCTGGCGGCGGTGGCGCAACCGGCGAGGCCGCCGCCGATGACCATGGCGTGGCGCTCGCCGGCAATGGCGGGCGGCCGTGCGAACCACGGCTTGGCAGCCGGTGGCGCGGGAGTTTCCGAGGGCCAGCCGAGGAACTCGCCGCGCAAAATCTCCCATTTGTGGCCGATGCCCGGCGTGCGCTTCATTTTAAAACCGGCAGCGTTGATCAAGCGGCGCACCCAGCCGGTGCTGGTGAAGGTGCTGATGGTCGAGCCGGGCGCGGCCAGCCGCGCCAGTTCGGCAAACAGCTCGGCGGTCCACATGTCGGGGTTTTTCGCCGGGGCGAAGCCGTCGAGAAACCACGCGTCAATCTGTGCATCCAGCTGTGGCAGTTGCTCCAGGGCATCGCCGATCAACAGGGTCAGGGTCACGCGGCCGTTATCCAGCACCAGGCGCTGGAAGCCTGAGTGGATCGCCAGGTACTGCGCCAGCAATGCCTCGGCGAACGGCTGAAGTTCAGGCCAGAGGGCGAGGGCGCGTTGCAGGTCGGCGTGGCTCAGCGGGTATTTTTCCACGCTCACAAAATGCAGGCGCGCACCGGCCACGGCGTGCTGTTCGAACAGTTGCCAGGCGCACAGAAAATTCAGGCCAGTACCGAACCCGGTCTCGCCGATCACCAGTCGCCCGTCCGCCGTCAAGGCCGCGAAGCGCTCCTGCAAACGGTTCTGTTCGAGGAACACATAACGGGTTTCTTCAAGGCCCGACGTGTCGGAAAAATACACATCGTCGAAGACCCGCGAGTGCGGGCGACCTTGATCGTCCCAGTCGAGCTGGGCGTGGGTGATGGGGGTCATGGGCGGCTCTGAATATGGAAGCAGGCAAAAACAAGGCGGTCATTCTAGCCCATCAACCGGCAATGAATTGACCCATGGCAAGCGCGGGTGGAATTTCCTCCCGCGTGTTGTTGCCCAATCCGCTAGTCTTGATCCATCTTGAAACGGAGCTGCCCATGTTCGAATCCGCCGAAATCGGTCACGCCATCGACAAAGACACCTACGAAGCTGAAGTGCCGGCCCTGCGTGAGGCCCTGTTGGAGGTGCAGTACGAGCTGCAACAGCAGAAGCGTTTCCCGGTGATCATCTTGATCAATGGCATTGAAGGCGCCGGCAAGGGCGAGACCGTCAAGCTGCTGAATGAATGGATGGACCCGCGCCTGATCGAGGTGCGCACCTTCGACCAGCAAACCGACGAAGAACTGGCGCGCCCACCGGCCTGGCGCTACTGGCGGCAACTGCCGGCCAAGGGCCGCATGGGGGTTTTTTTCGGTAACTGGTACAGCCAGATGCTGCAAAGCCGGGTACACGGGCAGATCAAGGACGCGCGCCTGGACCAGGCCATCGCTGGCGCCGAGCGCCTGGAAAAAATGCTCTGCGATGAAGGCGCGCTGATCTTCAAATTCTGGTTTCACCTTTCCAAAAAACAGATGAAAGCGCGGCTCAAGGCCCTCGCCGACGACCCGCTGCACAGCTGGCGCATCAGCCCGCTGGACTGGCAGCAGTCCAAGACCTACGACAAGTTTGTGCATTTCGGTGAGCGCATCCTGCGTCGCACCAGCCGCGACTACGCGCCATGGCATGTGATCGAAGGCGTCGACGCGCATTACCGCAGCCTCACCGTGGGCAAGATCCTCCTTGAAAGCCTGCAAAATGCCCTGAAAGTCTCCAAGGCCAAGGCCAGCGGCATGAACCCGGCGCCGTTGATTGCGTCGGTGGACAAAAAGAGCCTGCTCGACAGCCTCGACATGACCTTGCGCCTGGACAAGGACGATTACGAAGAACAGCTGATCACCGAACAGGCGCGCTTCTCCGGGCTGATGCGCGACAAACGCATGCGCAAGCACGCATTAGTGACCGTGTTTGAAGGCAATGACGCGGCGGGCAAGGGCGGCGCAATCCGTCGCGTGGCCGCCGCGCTGGATCCGCGTCAGTACCACATCGTGCCAGTTGCCGCGCCGAGTGAAGACGAGCGCGCGCAGCCTTACTTGTGGCGGTTCTGGCAGAAAATCCCGGCGCGCGGCATGTTCACCGTGTTCGACCGCTCCTGGTACGGCCGCGTGTTGGTAGAGCGCATCGAAGGCTTCTGCACCCCGACGGATTGGATGCGCGCCTATGGCGAGATCAACGACTTTGAGGAGCAACTGCGAGACGCGGGTGTGATCGTGGTCAAGTTCTGGCTGGCAATTGACAAGCAGACTCAACTGGAACGCTTTCAGTCCCGGGAAAACATCCCTTTCAAGCGTTTCAAGATCACCGAAGACGACTGGCGCAACCGTGACAAATGGGACGACTACCGCGCGGCGGTGGGCGATATGGTCGATCGCACCAGCACCGAGATGTCCACCTGGACCCTGGTGGAAGCCAATGACAAGCGCTGGGCGCGGGTCAAGGTGCTGCGCACCATCAACCGCGCGCTGGAAGAGGCGTTCGAACAGACTGACAAGCACGACAAGAAAGGCAAGAAGAAGTAGGTGTAGCGGCTTGCTGTAGTGAGCCGGCTTACTGTGGCGAGCGGGCTTACTGTAGTGAGCGGGCTTGTTGTGGCAGGTGGGCTTGTTGTGGCGAGCGGGCTTGCCCCGCGTTGGGCTGCGGAGCAGCCCCAAAACCTGCCAACAAGTTCTGACTGGAGTAATGCGGCGCCTGGATCAGGGCCGCTTCGCGCCCCAACGCGGGGCAAGCCCGCTCGCCACGACAAGCCCGTTCACTACAGCAAGCCCGCTCGCCACAGAAAGCTGTGCGCTCATGCGCGTGCATATCCGGGGTGAATGATCGTCGCGGTTGGGAATGCCTGGATCTATGCTCGATCCATCTCCCAACAACGACAAGATCGAGGTAGCCCATGCGTGATGTAGTGATCGTCGACAGCGTGCGAACCGGCCTGGCCAAATCCTTTCGCGGCAAGTTCAACCAGACTCGCCCGGATGACATGGCAGCCCATTGCGTCAACGCGCTGCTCGCCCGCAATGGCATCGACCCGGCATCGGTGGAGGATTGCATTGTCGGTGCCGGCTCCAACGAGGGCGCACAGGGCTACAACATCGGGCGCAATGTGGCGGTGCTCTCGCAATTGGGCACTGGCGTGGCGGGCATGACCCTCAACCGTTTCTGTTCCTCAGGCTTGCAGGCGATCGCCATTGCGGCCAACCAGATTGCCTCGGGTTGCAGCGACATCATCGTCGCCGGTGGTGTTGAGTCCATCAGCCTGACCCTGAAAAGCGTCAACACCGATAACCTGATCAACCCCTTGCTCAAGGAGCAGGTGCCGGGCATCTACTTCCCGATGGGGCAGACGGCCGAGATTGTGGCGCGCCGCTATAACGTCAGCCGTGAAGAGCAGGACCTGTATGCGCTGCAAAGTCAGCAGCGCACGGCTCAGGCTCAGGCTGATGGGTTGTTCGACGATGAAATCGTGCCGATGGCGGTCACGTACAGAGTCGAGGATAAGAACACCGGCGCTGTGCAGGTGCTGGAGGGGGTGGTGGATCGCGATGACTGCAATCGCCCTGATACGACGTTGGCGAGTCTGCACGGGCTGAAGCCGGTGTTTGCCGAGGATGGTTCGGTGACGGCCGGGAATTCTTCGCAGTTGTCTGACGGCGCTTCGATGACGTTGGTGATGAGCCTGGATAAAGCGCTGGCGCTGGGGCTTAAGCCCAAGGCGTATTTTCGCGGGTTTACGGTGGCGGGGTGTGAGCCTGACGAGATGGGCATTGGCCCGGTGTTTTCGGTGCCCAAGTTGCTTGAGGCCAAGGGGTTGGAGGTGGCGGATATTGATTTGTGGGAGCTCAATGAGGCGTTTGCGTCGCAATGCCTGTATGCGCGGAATCGGCTGGGGATTGATAACGCGAAGTACAACGTGAATGGGGGGTCGATTTCGATTGGGCATCCGTTTGGCATGACGGGGTCGCGGCAGGTGGGGCACTTGGTGCGTGAGCTGCAACGGCGGGGTTTGCGCTATGGCATCGTTACCATGTGCGTGGGTGGTGGTATGGGGGCTACTGGGCTTTTCGAGGCTGTACGTTGAGTCACCCTGAAGAAACCTGATTAATGTGGGAGCTGGCTTGCCTGCGATGGCGGTTTGTCGGGGTGTATATCCGTTATTTGGGTGATGGCTGAAATGGGTTCCGCTCTTACAGCGGGTCACTTTTGGCAAACGCCCCAAAAGTAACCAAAAGGTCTTCGCCCCACCACTCG
>NZ_JAUTYR010000058.1:0-16601 GCF_041946035.1 Pseudomonas sp. AMR01 | reverse complement strand
ATTCTTCTTTACTGGGGCTGCTTCGCAGCCCAACGCGGGCGGTGCGACGATTCGACAAGCCCGCTCGCCACGAAAGCTCTACCTAATGGTGTTTAAGCGTCTAGCTTGAGTTGTGTAGATACCTATGCTGCGATCGCCGCCCAATCGCAGGGTGGCTCACACACCCATCTCACAACGACAAACCCCCGCTGTACAGCCCATACGCCGCCAGCCCCGCGCCCGCAACCACGCCGCTGAAAATGCCTTTTTCGATAGGCGTAAATAAGGGCAAGCCCTGCTCGCGTTTAGCCAGGGCGAATAGAATGACGCCCGGCGCGTACAGCAGCGCCGACAACAACAGGTATTTTAGGCCCCCGGCGTAGAGCAGCCACAGCGCATACCCCAGCGCGATCAGGCCCACCAGCAAATCCTTGATGCGCTGGCGTGCGGCGCCTTGGTAGGTTTCGCCGCGCCCGCTGAGCAGCACGGCGTAGGCCGCAGACCACAGGTAGGGCACGAGGATCATCGACGATGCGAGGTAAATCAACGTGGTGTAGGTGCTGTGGGAAAACAGCGTGATCACCAGAAAGAGCTGGATCATCACATTGGTCATCCACAGCGCGTTGACCGGCACCTGATTGGCGTTTTCCTTTTTCAGAAACGCCGGCATGGTGTTGCCGTGAGCGGTGGCATAAAGAATTTCGGCACATAACAGCGCCCATGACAGCAAGGCGCCGAGCAGCGACACCGCCAGGCCAATGCTGATCAGCAGCGCGCCCCACGGCCCGACAATATGCTCCAGCACGCCCGCCAGTGACGGGTTTTGCAGCTGCGCCAGTTCCGGCTGGCTCATGATGCCCAGCGACAACACATTCACCAGCACCAACAGCGCCAGCACGCCGAGAAACCCGATCACGGTGGCGCGGCCCACGTCCGAGCGTTTCTCGGCCCGCGCCGAATAGACACTGGCGCCCTCAATGCCGATAAACACAAACACGGTGACCAGCATCATGTTGCGCACCTGATCCACCACGCTGCCAATGCTCGGGTTGCCCAGCCCCCACATATCGCGGGTGAAAATATCGGCCTTGAACGCCACGGCGGCGATCACGATAAACATCAGCAGCGGCACGATCTTCGCGACGGTGGTGATCTGGTTGATGAACGCAGCCTCCTTGATCCCGCGCAGCACCAGAAAATGCACGGCCCACAGCAACAGCGAGGCGCAGGCAATCGCGATGGGCGTATTGCCTTGGCCGAACACCGGGAAAAAGTAACCGAGGGTGCTGAATAGCAACACGAAGTAACCGACATTGCCCATCCACGCACTGATCCAGTACCCCCAGGCCGATGAGAAACCCATGTAGTCGCCGAAACCGGCTTTCGCGTAGGCGTACACCCCGGAATCCAGTTCAGGTTTGCGGTTGGCCAGGGTCTGGAACACAAACGCAAGGGTGAGCATGCCCACGGCGGTGATCGCCCAGCCGATCAACACCGCGCCCACCTCAGCGCGCGCGGCCATATTTTGCGGCAGGGAGAAAATCCCGCCACCAATCATTGAGCCGACCACCAGGGCAATCAAGGCACCCAATCGAAGTTTCTGGGCCGGTTGAGACATGCACACTCCTGGATATAAATCGACTGGGCTGACAACTGTGCACTCAACTAATTATCCAGCCAAGTGTAGCGTTTATGAGTGATGGCAGATAAAACGGGCGCACTCATAACTTAATCATATGTCAATTAATAGCGTTTATGATTATTTGAAATTTAAACTTAGCTAGCACTTTGCCACTTTATTATCCGATAGAAAGTTCTTGAAAAAGGTTGCACATTCGGCAAATAGGGCTAGTTTCAACCGTCCACACCCTCTGACTAATTAATTAACTAAAAAGGGCACAAGGCTCCGGGAAGCGCCTGTGCAACGACTTATATCGCCTGCAGCTTTCCAATCTAAGCCATTAATTCACAATGGAATGTGCCAATGAAGTGATCTGAGTCAGCTGTTTGATTAGCGCACGGAATTATTCTGTGTTCTCTCTTCTCCTGCATTGGAGTCACGTCATGTCTGAAACTCCCGGAAAACTTCGATTAGGCGCACTGGTCGCGCTTGTCGTCGGCTCAATGATTGGCGGCGGGATTTTCTCTCTGCCGCAAAACATGGCCGCCAGCGCCGATGTGGGCGCGGTATTGATCGGCTGGGTGATCACCGCCGTCGGCATGCTCACCCTCGCGTTCGTGTTCCAGACCCTCGCCAACCGCAAGCCCGACCTCGACGGCGGGGTGTACGCCTACGCCAAGGCCGGTTTCGGCGACTACATGGGTTTCTCATCGGCATGGGGTTACTGGATAAGCGCCTGGCTGGGCAATGTCGGTTATTTCGTGTTGCTGTTCAGCACCCTGGGTTACTTTTTTCCGATCTTCGGTGAAGGCAACACACCCGCTGCGGTGATCGGCGCGTCGGTATTGCTGTGGGCCGTGCATTTTTTGGTGCTGCGCGGGATCAAAGAGGCCGCGTTCATCAACCTGGTGACCACCGTCGCCAAGGTGGTGCCGCTGGTGCTGTTCGTATTGATCGCGGTGTTCGCATTCAAACTGGACATCTTCACCGCCGACATCTGGGGCGTGAAAAACCCCGACCTGGGCAGTGTGATGAACCAGGTGCGCAACATGATGCTGGTCACCGTGTGGGTGTTTATCGGCATCGAAGGCGCGAGCATCTTCTCGTCCCGTGCGGAAAAACGCAGCGACGTGGGCAAGGCCACCGTCATCGGGTTTATCACCGTGCTGCTGTTCCTGATGCTGGTGAACGTGCTGTCCCTGGGGATCATGACCCAGCCGGAACTGGCCAAGCTGCAGAACCCGTCGATGGCCGCCGTGCTGGAGCATGTGGTCGGTCATTGGGGCGCTGTGCTGATCAGCGTCGGCCTGATTATCTCGCTGCTGGGCGCGCTGCTGTCGTGGGTGCTGCTGTGTGCGGAGATCATGTTCGCCGCCGCCAAGGACCACACCATGCCAGCGTTTTTGCGCAAGGAAAACGCCAACCACGTACCGGTCAATGCGCTGTGGCTGACCAACGCGATGGTGCAGATTTTCCTGGTGATTACGCTGTTTTCCGCCAGCACCTACCTGTCGCTGATCTACCTCGCCACCTCGATGATTCTGGTGCCTTACCTGTGGTCGGCGGCCTACGCGCTGCTGCTGGCGGTGCGCTGCGAGACCTACGAAAACGCCCTCGCCGAGCGCAAGAAAGACCTGTTCATCGGCGCCATCTCGCTGATCTACGCGGTCTGGCTGCTCTACGCCGGTGGCACCAAATACCTGCTGCTCTCCGCCCTGCTCTACGCCCCCGGCGCGATTCTGTTCGCCAAGGCCAAGCATGAACTGGGCAAACCGATTTTCACCAACGTCGAGAAACTGATTTTCGCCGCAGTGGTTGTGGGCGCCCTGGTGGCGGCCTATGGGCTCTACGACGGTTTCCTGACCTTGTAACTGATGTTCCTTGGAGGATCTGTAATGACCACCGAAAAAGTGAAGTACGGCGTACATTCCGAAGCCGGCAAACTGCGCAAAGTCATGGTGTGCTCCCCAGGCTTGGCCCACCAGCGGCTGACCCCCAACAACTGCGATGAACTGCTGTTCGATGATGTGCTGTGGGTGGCCCAGGCCAAGCGCGATCATTTCGACTTTGTGACCAAGATGCGCGAGCGCGACATCGATGTGCTGGAAATGCACAACCTGCTGACTGACATCGTCGCCATCCCCGACGCGCTGGACTGGATCCTGGCGCGCAAGATCACCTCCAACACCGTTGGCCTGGGCCTGGTCGATGAAGTCGGCTCCTGGCTGCGCAGCCTGGAGCCGCGCAAGATTGCCGAGTTCCTGATCGGCGGCGTGTCGGCCGATGACCTGCCGAGCAGCTTCGGTGGCAAGACCATCGAGATGTTCCGCGACTTCCTCGGCCACGCCAGCTTCATCCTGCCACCGCTGCCCAACACCCAGTTCACCCGTGACACCACCTGCTGGATCTACGGCGGCGTGACGCTCAACCCGATGTACTGGCCGGCGCGACGCCAGGAAACCCTGCTGGCCAGCGCCATCTATAAATTCCACCCAGAGTTCACCAACGCGGACTTCCAGATCTGGTACGGCGACCCCGACCAGGAACACGGTGCCGCCACGCTGGAAGGCGGCGACGTGATGCCGATCGGCAACGGCGTGGTGTTGATCGGCATGGGCGAACGTTCGTCCCACCAAGCGATCGGCCAACTGGCGCGCAACCTGTTCAAGAATAAGGCCGTGGAACGGGTGATCGTTGCCGGCCTGCCGAAGTCCCGCGCAGCGATGCACCTGGACACCGTGTTCAGCTTCTGCGACCGCGACCTGGTGACCATCTTCCCCGAAGTGGTCAACCAGATTGTCCCCTTCACCCTGCGCCCTGACGAAAGCAAGCCGCACGGTATCGACATCCAGCGCGAAAAAACCAACTTCCTCGAAACCGTGGCCGCAGCCCTCAACCTCAAGGCCTTGCGCGTGGTGGAAACCGGCGGCAACAGCTTCGCCGCCGAGCGTGAGCAGTGGGATGACGGCAACAACGTGGTGGCCGTGGAGCCCGGCGTGGTGATCGGTTACGACCGCAATACCTACACCAACACCTTGCTGCGCAAGGCCGGTGTGGAAGTCATCACCATCAGCGCCGGTGAACTCGGCCGGGGGCGTGGCGGCGGCCACTGCATGACCTGCCCGATCATCCGCGACCCTATCGACTATTAAGGAGATTCCATCATGGCTTTTAATATGCGCAACCGCAGCCTGCTGTCGCTGATGCACCACACGACTCGCGAGCTCAACTACCTGCTGGACCTGTCCCGCGACCTCAAACGCGCCAAATACACCGGCACTGAGCGCCCGCACCTGAAGGGCAAAAACATCGCGCTGATCTTCGAAAAAACCTCGACCCGCACCCGTTGCGCGTTCGAAGTGGCGGCCCATGACCAGGGCGCCCACGTCACCTACATTGACCCGGTGTCGTCGCAGATCGGCCACAAGGAGAGCATGAAAGACACGGCCCGCGTGCTTGGCCGCATGTTCGACGCCATTGAGTACCGTGGCTTTGCACAGGAAATCGTCGAAGAGCTGGCCAAGTTCGCCGGCGTGCCGGTGTTCAACGGCCTGACCGCCGAATTCCACCCGACGCAAATGATCGCCGACACCCTGACCATGCGCGAACACAGCGACAAGCCGCTGCATGACATCAGTTACGCCTACCTGGGCGATGCGCGCTACAACATGGGCAACTCGCTGCTGATGATCGGCGCCAAACTCGGCATGGATGTGCGCATCGGCGCGCCGAAAGCGCTGTGGCCGAGCGAGGATTTCATCAAGCAATGCCAGGCCTTTGCCGAAGAAAGCGGCGCGCGCATCACCATCACTGAAGACCCGAAAGAAGCGGTGAAAGGCGTGGACTTTATTCACACCGATATCTGGGTGTCGATGGGCGAGCCGGTGGAAGCATGGGACGAGCGTATCGAGCAACTGCTGCCGTACCAGGTCAACGCCACGATGATGAAAGCCTCGGGCAACCCTCGGGTGAAATTCATGCACTGCCTGCCGGCGTTTCACAACAGCGAGACCAAGGTCGGCAAGGACATCGCCGCGCGGTATCCGAACCTTGCCAATGGCGTGGAAGTGACGGAAGAAGTGTTTGAGTCGCCGGCGAATATTGCCTTTGAGCAAGCGGAAAACCGCATGCACACCATCAAGGCGATTCTGGTGTCGGCACTGGCGGATATCTAACCCTCACCACCGCTCCCACTGTCGAAACACGGTCAAAACTGTGGGAGGGGGCTTGCTCCCGATGGCAGTGTGTCAGCTACACATGCGGTGACTGACATACCGCCATCGGGAGCAAGCCCCCTCCCACATTGGGTCCGGTGTTCACAAGGCTGAATTTTAGAAGGATTGCATTATGCGTATCGTCGTTGCACTGGGCGGTAACGCCCTGCTCCGCCGTGGTGAACCCATGACGGCGGACAACCAACGCGCCAACATCCGGGTCGCCACCGAACAGATTGCCAAAATCTACCCCGGCAACGAGCTGGTGATCGCCCACGGCAATGGCCCGCAAGTCGGCCTGTTGTCGCTGCAGGCGGCGGCCTACACCCAGGTTTCGCCTTACCCGCTGGACGTGCTCGGCGCTGAAACCGAGGGCATGATCGGCTACATCATCGAACAGGAACTGGGCAACCTGCTGGACTTCGAAGTGCCGTTCGCCACCCTGCTCACCCAAGTGGAAGTGGACGCCAACGACCCAGCGTTCCAGAACCCGACCAAGCCCATCGGCCCGGTGTATTCCAAAGCCGAAGCGGAAAAACTCGCCGCTGAAAAAGGCTGGGCCATCGCGCCGGATGGCGACAAATACCGCCGCGTGGTCGCCAGCCCGCGCCCCAAACGCATCTTTGAAATACGCCCGATCATCTGGCTGCTGGAAAAAGGCAGCATCGTAATCTGCGCCGGTGGTGGCGGCATTCCAACGATGTACGGTGACGACGGCAAGCTGAAAGGCATAGAAGCCGTCATCGACAAAGACTTGTGTTCGTCCCTGCTCGCCGGGCAATTGCACGCCGATTTGCTGGTGATCGCCACCGACGTCAACGCGGCGTTTATCGATTTCGGCAAGCCAACCCAAAAAGCCATCGCCCAGGCCCACCCCGACGATATGGAAAAACTCGGCTTCGCCGCCGGTTCCATGGGGCCCAAGGTGCAAGCCGCCTGCGAGTTCGCCCGTCAGACTGGCAAAACCGCAGTCATCGGTTCACTCTCGGACATCGAAGCCATCGTCCAGGGCAATGCTGGCACACGCATCAGCACGGCAACACCTGGCATCACCTACCTGTGAAGTAGAGGAGAAACGCCTATGGCGACTTTTGAACCCGGCCACCTGCATGTCGAACGTCACGCGCTCAACAAGGATGACTACAGCTACAACCTGTGCATCGACTATGAAGTCAGCCAGGACCCCAAGGAAGGCAAGGGGATGCTGTTCAAGCTGCACGGTTCGGTACAGGGCAAGGACCTCAAGGAAGAGTTCTTTCTACCCAAGGATCAGGCGTTTGACTTCGCCCGGCATGCGATGAACATTGCGCAGAAATACGGGATGCCGAAGATTGCCGTGCTCAATGGTTCGATGCACAAGCAGTACGACATGATGTTCGAAGATGTGCGGCATCAGCTGGATGTGAAATCGGGCGACCCGGTCAAGCCCGAACACCTGGAGTAATCCCTTTCTCACAGGCAAAACAAAGCAAATGTGGGAGGGGGCTTGCTCCCGATAGCAGTGTTTCAGTTAATGAATAAGTGACTGATCCACCGCCATCGGGAGCAAGCCCCCTCCCACATTTAGATCTCCACCACCTGCCAGATTTCACCTGCTCACTCCTACAAGGCATACTTGCCGCCTCCAGCTCCCCAGAATTGCTAGCACCCCATGCGTATCCACGTCAGCTTCATCGACCGCGTCGGCATTACCCAGGAAGTCCTGGCCTTGCTCGGCGGGCGCAATCTCAACCTGGATGCGGTGGAGATGGTGCCGCCCAACGTGTATATCGACGCGCCGACCCTCAGCGCCGACGTACTCGAAGAGCTGCGCGACGCCCTGTTCAGCGTGCAGGGCGTGCAAGCCGTCACCGTGGTCGACATCCTCCCCGGCCAACGCCGCCACTTGCAACTCGACGCCCTGCTGGCCGCGATGACTGACCCGGTGCTGGCCCTGGACAGTGCGGGCAAGATTCTGCTGGCCAACCCGGCGCTGATCGCCCTGTACGGTCGCGAACCGGCCGGGGAAAGCATCAGCGAGCTGTTCAACGACCCGCTGCTGCTCGACACGTTGCTGGAGCATGGCTTTCGCTTGGCCCTGCGCGAGATCAGCGTCAACGGGCAAACCTTGCTGCTGGACGCCACGCCGATTACCGACGCCGGCGCCCTGCTCACCCTCTACCAACCCAATCGCATCGGCGAGCAACTCTCGGCGCTGCACCATGACCACGCCGAAGGTTTTGATGCGCTGCTCGGCGAGTCGCCGGTGATTCGCACCCTCAAGGCACGGGCACAACGGGTGGCGGCGCTGGATGCACCGTTGTTGATCCAGGGCGAAACCGGCACCGGCAAAGAGTTGGTCGCGCGTGCCTGCCATGCCATCAGCGCGCGCCACAGTGCGCCGTTCCTGGCGTTGAACTGTGCGGCGCTGCCGGAGAACCTGGCCGAGAGTGAATTGTTCGGCTATGCCCCCGGCGCGTTTACCGGCGCGCAGCGGGGCGGCAAGCCGGGGCTGATGGAGCTGGCGAACCAAGGCACGGTATTTCTCGATGAGATTGGCGAAATGTCGCCGTACCTGCAGGCCAAGCTGCTGCGCTTTTTGAATGACGGCAGTTTCCGCCGCGTCGGCGGCGACCGTGAAGTGAAGGTCAATGTGCGCATCCTCAGCGCCACTCACCGCGATCTGGAAAAGATGGTCAGTGAGGGCACCTTCCGCGAAGACCTGTTTTACCGCCTTAACGTACTCAACGTTGAAGTGCCGCCTCTGCGTGAGCGCGGACAGGACATCCTGTTGCTCGCCCGCTATTTCATGCAGCAGGCCTGTGCACAGATTCAGCGCCCGGTCTGCCGCCTGGCACCCGGCACCTACCCGGCGCTGTTGGGCAACCGCTGGCCGGGCAATGTGCGTCAGTTGCAAAATGTGATCTTCCGCGCGGCGGCCATCTGCGAAAGCACGTTGGTGGACATTGGTGACCTGGACATCGCCGGCACCTCAGTGGCGCGCCAGAACGATGGCGAAGTCGACAGCCTGGAACAGGCGGTGGAAGACTTCGAGCGCGACTTGCTGGAGAAGCTCTACGCCAGTTACCCCTCAACCCGTCAGCTGGCGAGCCGCCTGCAAACCTCCCACACGGCGATTGCCCATCGCCTGCGAAAGTACGGCATCCCGAATAAATCCTGACTAAAACGCGGTCAAACTGTGGGAGCGGGCTTGCTCGCGAAAGCGGTGGGTCAGTCACCTGACTTATAAACTGACACGCCGCCTTCGCGAGCAAGCCCGCTCCCACACTGAATGCATTCCAAATTCTGGTCCAGGAACGACATCCACTGTACTGAAAGCGCTACAGCGTAACGATATCGCTACAACCCAGCTTTTTACGCGCCATGCAAGGCTTTGATCCACATAGGCTTTTTTTCTTGCGCCAAGGTGTAGCGAAATCGCTACACCTGAAAATGACAAGCCTGCCATCAAATTGATCAAGCCATTGATTTATAAAGACTTAAAAACATTGGCCGCGATATTGCTAAGTAACTCTTCATTATTCCAATCCCGTCCACCAGACGAATCTGGCCCCGAGGAGTTTCCATGAGCGAGTTGCGTTTTACTGAAGACCACGAATGGCTGCGCGCCGAAGCTGACGGCAGCGTGACTGTAGGTATCACCGCATTCGCGCAGAACGCGCTGGGTGATGTGGTTTTCGTGCAACTGCCGGAGTTGCAGGTCTACGCCAAGGGCGCTGAAGCGTCCACCGTAGAATCGGTCAAAGCCGCCAGCGGCGTGTACATGCCATTGGACGGTGAAGTGCTGGAAGTGAACGACAAACTGGATGGCAGCCCGGAACTGGTCAACGAAGACCCGATGGGCGAAGGCTGGTTCTTCCGCTTTAAACCGGCTGATGCCGAAGCGGTCGCTAAACTGTTGGATCAGGATGCGTACGACCGTCTGATCAAAGCCAACGCTGAAGCTTGAGGAGCGCGCCATGAGTATCAACCTGAGCACCGCCAACGAATTCATCGCCCGCCACATCGGCCCGCGCCCGGAAGATAAGCAGCACATGCTCGCCAGCCTGGGTTTTGACTCCCTGGAAGCCCTGAGCGCCAGCGTCATCCCGCAAAGCATCAAGGGCACCAGCGTGCTCGGCCTGGAAGACGGCTTGAGCGAAGCTCAGGCCCTGGCCAGAATCAAGGCCATCGCCGGCAAAAACCAACTGTTCAAGACCTACATCGGCCAGGGCTACTACAACTGCCACACGCCGTCGCCGATCCTGCGCAACCTGCTGGAAAACCCGGCCTGGTACACCGCTTACACCCCGTACCAGCCAGAAATTTCCCAGGGCCGCCTGGAATCGCTGCTGAATTTCCAGACCCTGATCAGCGACCTCACCGGCCTGCCGATCGCCAACGCCTCGCTGCTCGATGAAGCCACCGCTGCCGCCGAAGCCATGACCTTCTGCAAGCGCTTGAGCAAGAATAAAGGCAGCAATGCGTTCTTCGCCTCGGTGCACAGCCACCCGCAAACCCTCGACGTGCTGCGCACCCGTGCCGAGCCGTTGGGCATTGACGTGGTGGTGGGCGATGAGCGCGAGCTGACTGACGTCAGCCCGTTCTTCGGCGCCCTGCTGCAATACCCGGCCAGCAACGGTGACGTGTTTGATTACCGCGAACTGACCGAGCGTTTCCACGCCGCCAACGCTCTGGTAGCCGTGGCCGCCGACCTGCTGGCCCTGACGCTGCTGACCCCGCCGGGCGAGTTCGGCGCCGACGTGGCCATCGGCAGCGCGCAACGCTTCGGCGTGCCGCTGGGTTTTGGCGGCCCGCACGCGGCCTACTTCTCCACCAAGGATGCATTCAAGCGCGACATGCCGGGCCGTCTGGTCGGTGTGTCCGTGGACCGTTTCGGCAAGCCGGCCCTGCGCCTGGCCATGCAGACCCGCGAGCAACATATCCGTCGCGAGAAGGCCACCAGCAACATCTGCACCGCCCAAGTATTGCTGGCCAACATCGCCAGCATGTACGCCGTGTACCACGGCCCCAAAGGCCTGACCCAGATCGCCCAGCGTGTGCACCAGCTGACCGCGATCCTGGCCAAAGGCTTGACCGCCCTGGGCCTCAAGGTCGAGCAGCAACACTTCTTCGACACTATTACCCTCAACACCGGCGCCCACACCGACGCCCTGCACAGCAAGGCCCGCGCCCAGCGCATCAACCTGCGTGTGGTCGATGCTGAGCGTCTTGGCCTGTCGGTCGACGAAACCACCACCCAGGCCGATATCGAAGCCTTGTGGGCAATTTTCGCCGCCGGCAAGGCACTGCCAGCCTTCACCGAGACCGAAACCACCCTGCCGGCCGCGCTGCTGCGCCAGTCGCCGATCCTCAGCCACCCGGTGTTCAACCGTTATCACTCCGAAACCGAGCTGATGCGCTACCTGCGCAAGCTGGCCGACAAGGACCTGGCGCTGGACCGCACCATGATCCCGCTGGGCTCGTGCACCATGAAACTCAACGCCGCCAGCGAAATGATCCCGGTGACCTGGGCCGAGTTCGGTGCCCTGCACCCGTTCGCACCCGCAGAGCAAAGCGCGGGCTACCTGGAGCTGACTTCGGACCTGGAAGCCATGCTCTGCGCGGCCACCGGTTACGACGCGATCTCGCTGCAGCCAAACGCCGGTTCACAGGGCGAGTACGCAGGCCTCTTAGCCATTCGTGCCTACCACCAGAGCCGTGGCGATGAGCGCCGCGACATCTGCCTGATCCCGTCTTCCGCTCATGGTACCAACCCGGCGACCGCCAACATGGCCGGTATGCGTGTGGTGGTCACCGCCTGCGACGCGCGTGGCAACGTCGACATCGACGACCTGCGCGCCAAGGCCATTGAGCACCGCGAGCACCTGGCCGCGCTGATGATCACCTACCCGTCCACCCACGGTGTGTTCGAAGAAGGCATCCGCGAAATCTGCGGAGTCATTCACGACAACGGCGGCCAGGTGTACATCGACGGCGCCAACATGAATGCGATGGTCGGCCTGTGCGCACCGGGCAAGTTCGGCGGCGACGTGTCCCACCTGAACCTGCACAAAACCTTCTGCATCCCCCACGGCGGTGGCGGCCCGGGCGTTGGCCCGATTGGCGTCAAATCCCACCTCGCGCCATTCCTGCCAGGCCACGCGGCCATGGAACGCAAGGAAGGCGCGGTGTGCGCGGCGCCGTTCGGCAGCGCGAGCATTTTGCCGATCACCTGGATGTACATCAGCATGATGGGCGGCGCAGGCCTCAAACGCGCGTCGCAGCTGGCGATCCTGAATGCCAACTACATTTCCCGTCGCCTGGAAGAGCACTACCCCGTGCTCTACACCGGCAGCAACGGTTTGGTGGCCCACGAATGCATCCTCGATCTGCGCCCGCTCAAAGACAGCAGCGGCATCAGCGTGGATGACGTGGCCAAGCGCCTGATCGACTTCGGCTTCCATGCACCGACCATGTCGTTCCCGGTGGCGGGAACGCTGATGATCGAGCCGACCGAAAGTGAATCCAAAGAAGAGCTGGACCGCTTCTGCGACGCGATGATCGCCATCCGCGAAGAGATTCGCGCGGTGGAAAACGGCACGCTGGACAAGGACGACAACCCACTGAAAAACGCGCCGCACACCGCCGCCGAGCTGGTGGACGAATGGACTCATCCGTACAGCCGCGAGCAAGCGGTGTATCCCGTGGCGTCGTTGATCGACGGCAAATACTGGCCGCCGGTTGGCCGGGTCGACAACGTGTTTGGCGATCGCAACCTGGTGTGTGCGTGCCCGTCGATCGAGAGCTACGCGTAACCTGAAAATGTACTCGGTCAAAAATGTGGGAGCGGGCTTGCTCGCGAAAGCGGTGTATCAGTCATGGATGTATCAACTGATACACCGCATTCGCGAGCAAGCCCGCTCCCACAGTTGACCGAGTCGGCTTCCAGAAAATAATAAGAAACCGGAGAACAACCATGTCCCTTAGCGTGTTCGACCTGTTCAAGATTGGCATCGGCCCCTCCAGTTCCCACACCGTCGGCCCGATGCGCGCCGCTGCCCGTTTCGCCGAAGGGTTGCGACGTGACGACCTGCTGATCGCCACCGCCTGCGTCAAGGTGGAGCTCTACGGTTCACTCGGCGCCACCGGCAAAGGCCACGGCAGCGACAAGGCCGTACTGCTCGGCCTGGAAGGCGAACACCCGGACACCGTGAACACTGAAACCGTAGCCGCGCGTCTGGCGCAAGTGCGCAAAGACGGCCGCCTGAATTTGCTCGGTGAACACAGCATTGCGTTCAACGAGAAAGAACACTTGGCGATGATTCGCAAACCCCTCGCCTACCATCCCAACGGCATGATTTTTCGGGCCTTCGACGCCGCCAACATTCAGATTCGCAGCCGCGAGTACTACTCGGTCGGCGGTGGTTTTGTGGTGGATGAAGACGCCGCCGGCGCCGACCGCATCGTCGAAGACGCCACACCGCTGACCTTCCCGTTCAAACACGCCAAGGACTTGCTTGGGCATTGCACCACTTACGGGCTGTCGATCAGCCAAGTGATGCTGACCAATGAAAGCGCCTGGCGCCCCGAAGCGGAGACCCGCGCCGGCCTGCTGAAAATTTGGCAAGTGATGCAGGACTGCGTGGACGCGGGCTGTCGCAATGAAGGGATTTTGCCTGGCGGCTTGAAGGTCAAGCGCCGCGCGGCTGCGCTGCATCGGCAGTTGTGCAAGCACCCGGAGTCGGCGCTGCGTGATCCACTGTCGGTGCTCGATTGGGTCAACCTTTACGCGCTGGCGGTCAACGAAGAAAACGCCAACGGCGGGCGCGTGGTCACGGCGCCCACCAACGGTGCGGCCGGGATTGTGCCGGCGGTGCTGCATTACTACATGCGCTTCATCCCCGGCTCGAACGAAGACGGCGTGGTGCGCTTTCTGCTCACCGCCGCCGCCATCGGCATTCTGTACAAGGAAAACGCGTCGATCTCCGGCGCTGAAGTCGGCTGTCAGGGTGAAGTCGGCGTGGCCTGTTCGATGGCTGCCGGTGCGTTGTGTGAAGTGCTGGGCGGCACGGTTTCCCAAGTGGAAAACGCCGCCGAGATCGGCATGGAACACAACCTTGGTCTGACGTGCGACCCCATCGGCGGGCTGGTGCAGGTGCCGTGCATCGAGCGCAATGCCATGGGATCGGTGAAGGCAATCAATGCAGTGCGCATGGCCTTGCGCGGCGATGGGCAACACTTTGTATCCCTCGACAAGGTCATCCGCACCATGCGCCAGACCGGCGCCGACATGAAAAGCAAATACAAGGAAACCGCCCGTGGCGGTTTGGCGGTCAACATTATCGAGTGCTGACGCCCAAAGGCGCGTCCGCACGTTTTTCAGGAGCTGAATATGTCCACCGAAACCCTGTTGAAAACCCCTCTGCACGCGCTGCACCTTGAGCTCGGCGCGCGCATGGTGCCCTTCGCCGGCTACGACATGCCGGTGCAATACCCACTCGGCGTGATGAAGGAGCACCAGCACACCCGTGATCAGGCCGGGTTGTTCGACGTGTCCCACATGGGCCAGATCCGTCTGACCGGCACAAATGCTGCCAAAGCCCTGGAAACTCTGGTGCCCGTCGACATCATCGACCTGCCGGTGGGCATGCAGCGCTACGCCATGTTCACAGACGGCCAGGGCGGCATTCTTGACGACCTGATGGTGGCCAACCTGGGCAATGACGAGCTGTTCCTGGTGGTCAACGCTGCCTGCAAGGACCAGGACCTGGCGCACCTGCGCGCGCACATTGGTGACCAATGCACCATCGAGCCGCTGTTCGAAGAGCGCGCCCTGCTGGCCCTGCAAGGCCCGGCGGCCGTGAAAGTGCTGGCGCGCCTGGCACCAGAAGTCACCAAAATGACCTTCATGCAGTTCGCCACCCTGCGCCTGCTCGGCGTGGACTGCTACGTGAGCCGCTCGGGCTACACCGGCGAAGACGGTTTTGAAATCTCCGTGCCCGCGGCCAATGCCGAAAGCCTGGCGCGCAGCCTGCTCGCCGAAACCGAAGTACAAGCGATTGGCCTCGGCGCCCGCGACTCGCTGCGTCTGGAAGCTGGCCTGTGCCTGTACGGCCACGACATGAACACCGAAACCACCCCGATTGAAGCCAGCCTGCTCTGGGCCATCTCCAAGGCCCGCCGTGCCGATGGCGCGCGTGCCGGTGGCTTCCCGGGTGCAGACCGCATCTTCACGCAACAACAAGCCGGTGTGAGCCGCAAGCGTGTCGGCCTGTTGCCGCAAGAGCGGACTCCGGTGCGTGAAGGCGCAGAAATCGTCGACGAACACGGTACCGTGATCGGCAGCGTATGCAGCGGCGGTTTCGGTCCAACCTTGGGCGGCCCGTTAGCCATGGGTTACCTGGACAGCGCATTCATCGCACTGGACACCGAAGTGTCTGCGTTGGTACGTGGGAAAAAAGTGCCACTACGCGTAAGTAAAATGCCATTTGTGCCGCAACGGTACTACCGTGGCTGATTGACTGTTCCTATAAGTAACGCGGTTGCGTCAGCGTGCACTACTCTGTAACGCAACCGCCATAAAACAGTGCATTACGATAGTCATTACAGTAGGAACTTAGCTGTAACAAGTGATCAACTCTATCAACTATATGGGATCCACTGAGCGGAGTAAAAGTGCCATCAAGCCGAGCAAACACTGGGGTTTTGTCAGGGCTTGTTTTTTCTCCGATAGTTGGCGTAGAGTTTGATCACTGTGTTTGCATGGGTCGCTTGGAACCTGGACCTGGGCAGTAGCTGAAGTAGTTGTGCTACACCCCGTTCGACGTCTCTTACTTTCCTGCAACTCAGCCCAGTGCTCTTTCATATGAAAGAGGCTGTCATTAATTTTAAGCGTCAAAGGAAAGAAGAAAATGGCTGAACGTCAGAGCGGTACCGTCAAGTGGTTTAACGACGAGAAAGGGTTTGGTTTTATCACTCCAGAAAGCGGGCCGGATCTGTTCGTGCATTTCCGCGCTATTCAGGGCAACGGCTTTAAAAGCCTGAAAGAAGGCCAGAAAGTGACCTTCGTTGCTGTGCAAGGCCAGAAAGGCATGCAGGCTGACGAAGTACAAGCAGAAGGTTGATCCTTGCTGCGACAAAAAGCCCCTGATGGTGACATCAGGGGCTTTTTTATGCGCGTTTGTTCGTAGAATGGCGTTTTCCATCCAGAGAAACCTGCCATGTCCAGACCCTTGCTGAATCCACAGGGCGATTTCCCCCCCGTTGGCTTGGGGCGTCGTCTGGCAGCGATGTTCTATGACTTTTTGCTGTGCACTGCGCTGTTGATCGTCACGGCGTTTATCTACAAGTTGGTTTGGATTGCGTTTGTGGGCGAGGCCAAAATGCGCACGCTGACCGAATCCGGGGCACTGGACGGTGACCCGCTGCTGTCGACGATTTTGTTTTTTGTGTTGTTTGGGTTTTTTGCCAAGTTTTGGACGTATTCGGGGCAGACTCTGGGTATGCAGGTGTGGGGGGTTCGCGTGCAGAACGCGGATGGGTCGCGGATTAGCCTGTGGCAGGCGTTGTTGCGGTTTGTGGTGTCGATTGCTTCGTGGCTGTGTTTGGGGCTTGGGTTTATTTGGTCGCTGGTGGATAAGCAGAAGCGTGGGTGGCATGACATTTATTCGGATACGCGGTTGGTGCGGGTGCCGAAGAAGGTTGGGTGATTGGGGGTGGGTTGGGGGCATATCCGTTGCTGCGGTAACGGCTGCTTATGGTTCCGCTCTTACAGCGGCTCACTTTTGGAAAGACCCAAAAGTAAG
>NZ_JAUTYR010000057.1:0-17395 GCF_041946035.1 Pseudomonas sp. AMR01 | reverse complement strand
TACTTTTGGGGCGTTTGCCAAAAGTGACCCGCTGTAAGAGCGGAACCATAAGCAGCCATCACCGCAGCAACGGATATACACCCAGCCCCAAGGTTTACATGCCCCACACCCCAGGTAGAATGGCGCCTCTGCCCCATCACCCGAGCACATTTCATGGCGTTGCCGACCCTGCGCATCATCGGTTTCATCATCGGCATCTTCCTGATCACCCTGGCAATCGCCATGGTCGTCCCCATGGCCACCCTGGTGATCTTCGAACGCACCAGCGATCTCCCCTCATTCCTGTGGGCCAGCCTGATCACCTTCCTGGCAGGCCTGGCCCTGATCATCCCCGGCCGCCCCGAGCACGTCCACCTGCGCCCGCGGGACATGTACCTTCTTACAGTGACCAGCTGGGTCGTCGTGTGCATCTTCGCCGCGCTGCCCTTTTTACTGACCCAACACATCAGCTACACCGACTCCTTCTTTGAAAGCATGTCCGGCATCACCGCCACCGGTTCAACCGTTTTGAGCGGCCTGGACAGCATGTCCCCGGGCATCCTGATGTGGCGCTCGCTGCTGCACTGGCTCGGCGGCATCGGCTTTATCGGCATGGCGGTCGCCATTTTGCCGCTGCTGCGCATCGGTGGCATGCGCCTGTTCCAGACCGAATCCTCGGACCGCTCGGAAAAAGTCATGCCCCGCTCGCATATGGTGGCGCGGCTGATCGTGGCGGCGTATGTGGGCATCACCATCCTCGGCAGCCTCGCATTCTGGTGGGCCGGGATGGGCTTGTTCGATGCGATCAACCACGCGATGTCGGCGATTTCCACCGGCGGGTTTTCCACCTCCGACGAATCCCTGGCCCACTGGAAACAACCGGCCGTGCACTGGGTTGCGGTGGTGGTGATGATCCTCGGCAGCCTGCCGTTTACCCTGTACGTGGCCACGTTACGCGGCAACCGTCGGGCGCTGATCAAGGACCAGCAGGTGCAAGGCTTGCTCGGCTTGCTGCTCGTGACCTGGCTGGTACTCGGCACCTGGTATTGGTGGACCACCAACCTGCATTGGCTGGATGCGCTGCGCCATGTGGCGGTAAACGTGACCTCGGTGGTCACCACCACCGGCTTTGCGCTGGGGGACTACAGCATCTGGGGCAATTTCTCACTGATGCTGTTCTTCTACTTAGGCTTTGTCGGCGGCTGCTCGGGCTCTACCGCGGGCGGGATCAAGATTTTCCGGTTCCAGGTCGCGTATATCCTGCTCAAGGCCAACTTGAACCAGCTGATTCACCCGCGCGCGGTGATCAAGCAGAAGTACAACGGCCACCGTCTCGATGAAGAAATCGTCCGTTCGATTCTGACCTTCTCGTTTTTCTTCGCGATCACCATTTGCGCCATCGCCCTGGCCCTGTCGTTGCTTGGGCTGGACTGGATGACTGCATTGACCGGCGCCGCCAGCACGGTGTCCGGCGTAGGCCCCGGCCTGGGCGAAACCATCGGCCCGGCCGGTAACTTCGCCAGCTTGCCGGATGCAGCCAAGTGGATATTGTCGTTCGGCATGCTGCTGGGCCGGCTGGAAATCATTACAGTATTTGTACTGTGCATCCCGGCGTTTTGGCGTCACTGACCGTCGGCGCTTGCAGCAACCGCGCCCGGTATTCGCCGGGCGTGGCATCGAACCAGCGGCGGAACGCGCGGAAGAAATTGCTCGGGTCAGCAAAGCCCAACAGGTAGGCGATTTCCAGCAGGGTCATGCTCGGCTGCGCGAGGTATTGCTCGGCCAGTTCGCGGCGGGTGTCGTCGAGCAAGGTCTGAAAACTGGTGCCCTCCTCCTGCAACCGCCGCTGCAAGGTGCGCTGGGACAAATGCAGGGTCTGCGCCACCACTTCGCGCTTGGGCTCACCCTGGGGCAGCAAGCGACACAACACCTGGCGTGCCTTGTGGGTCACGCGACTTTCAGAAAACCGTGCCAGGTACTCACCGGCAAATCGATCATGCAGCAGCGCCATGGCCTCGTTGGCGGTGGGCAGGGGCTCGTCCATGTCAGCCTGTTCGAAAATCAACGCGTCATAGGGCGCGTTGAATTCAAGCGGCGCATGAAACGCCTGTAGATAGGGCGCCAGGTCGGCCGGCTGGTCGCCTTGCAGCACCACCTTGCGCGGATGCAACGTCCGCCCGGTCAGCCAGCAACAAAACGCCAGGGCGCTGGCCAGGGAGGCCTCGGCGCTTTGTCGCGTGGGAGGCAAGTGGTCACCGTGCACGGTCAGAATCAGCGCATAACCTTCGGGGAAGAGCCTGAAACTCAGATCGGCGCTTTCGGCGATGATTCGCTGGTAGCGCACCAAGCGCGTAAAGCCCTCGGCCAATGTGTTGCTGGACATCAGCGCGTAACCCGCCACGTGAAACGACGCCGGGCGCACCACCTTGCCCATGTTCAAGCCAATCGCCGGGTTGCCCGACAGTTCCACTGCCCGCTGCCACAGGCGCGTCATGGAGTCTTGCGCGAAGCGCGCGTCGGGATCACTGAGAGCGGTGTAGTCCAGGCCCAGCTGCTTGAACAGCGCACGACAATCCAGGCCGTCCATTTCCAACGCCTTGACGATGCCCATGGCCCAGCTTGCAGAAGTTGTTCGTTCGCTCATGGCGCCTTCTTAAATAAGCAGGCTCAAATGCAGCCAGCAAGCCAAGGATACTAAAGTGGCATCTATTGTCACTGGCTGTTCCCACTGATCACTCTAGACTCAAATAAGCTCCCCGCCGAACATCTGTTGGGCGGCACATTTATCAAAGGGTTGGCCACTGTGGAAAACGTTAAACAATTCAACAGCTTTGCCGAATTCTACCCGTACTACCTGAGTGAACATGCGAACAGCACCTGCCGCCGTCTGCACTTTATCGGCACCACGCTGGTGATCGGCATTCTGGCCTACGCCATCGGCCGAGGCTCGTTGGGCCTGCTGATTGGCGTGCCACTCGCCGGCTACAGCTTTGCCTGGATCGGCCACTTCTTCTTCGAAAAGAACCGCCCCGCCACCTTTCAGCACCCGTTCTACAGCCTGCTGGGCGATTTCGTGATGTACCGCGACATGATTTTGGGCAAAGTGCCGTTCTGAGGTGTGACCTCATGTCACTTGCGTAACATCAATTAAAGTTCGTACATCCGTCCACATTAAAGTCTATTTGTCATTTGCAGTGCTGTATCCTGCGAAGGCTTTTTAAGAGCGCGGAATCACCTGCGATTGAAAACAGACCTTGCGAGGAGCGACGACGATGCACGAGATACCTAATCTCCCCTTCCCAAGCCTGCACGAAGCTGAGCAGCCAACACCGCAGCAGGCGAGCCCACAGCAGCCTGAGGCCAAAGAAGCAAAACCAGTCGACGGCAACAGCCAGGACTGACGTTGTACCAGACCGTGTGGAAAGCGCAGCTGTGAAGCGCTTTCCACACTGCCTGAATCATGAGATCCCCGTTATGACCGATACCCTCCCCGATTCCCCGGACGCTGCCGTACTCGACGCTGCCTTGCAGATGGTCGACGTCTGGAACCGTCTCAGTGCCGACAAACAAGCGCTGTTGCTCAAGCGTTTTGGCACCCAGGAAAACGCCCTGGCCGCGCTGGTGACGACCCAAATGCTGGCGCCCTCCAAGCCCTGACGGCTGTTTGACCTGACGTTTTTGCGTTTTGCCGCCCTACAGAGGCCAAAGCACCGGTATCATTAGCAGCCTATCTTTACCTGCTGCGACAGTGGACCTCTCCCATGCCAGATACCCAGCGCCCCATGGCGGTCACGCTGCAAGTTGTTTCCATCGTGCTGTTTACCTTTATCGGCTACCTGAATATCGGCATTCCCCTCGCCGTATTGCCGGGCTACGTGCACAGTCAGTTGGGCTATGGCGCAGTGATCGCCGGGCTGGTGATCAGTGTGCAATACCTGGCTACATTACTGAGCCGCCCTTACGCCGGACGCATGATCGACACGTTGGGCAGCAAGCGCGCCGTGTTGATCGGCTTGGTGGGCTGCGGCCTGAGCGGCGTGTTCATGCTGCTCGCCGCGTGGTTCTCGAGCCTGCCGGCACTCAGCCTCGCCAGCCTGTTTATAGGTCGCCTGGTACTGGGCAGCGCGGAAAGCCTGGTCGGCTCCGGCGCTATCGGCTGGGGCATCGGCCGGGTCGGTGCGGCGAATACCGCCAAAGTCATCTCCTGGAACGGCATCGCCAGTTATGGCGCGCTGGCGATCGGCGCGCCACTGGGCGTAGTGCTGGTCAGTCAGCTCGGGCTGTGGAGCATGGGGTTCAGCATCATTCTGCTGGCCGTGCTGGGCGTCGCCCTGGCCTGGCGCAAGGAAGCCACGCCCATCGTCGCCGGTGTGCGCTTACCCTTCATGAACGTGTTAGGCCGGGTGCTGCCTCACGGCTGTGCGCTGGCACTGGGCTCGATTGGTTTTGGCACCATCGCCACCTTTATCACCCTGTATTACACCACCCAGCATTGGGATAACGCGGTGTGGGCATTGAGCCTGTTCGGTGCGAGCTTTATTGGCGCGCGGTTGCTGTTCGGCAATTTGATCAACCGGATTGGCGGCTTTCGCGTGGCGATTGCCTGCCTGTCGGTAGAAATTCTTGGCCTGTTGCTGCTGTGGCTGGCGCCCGATGCCCATCTGGCATTGGCTGGCGCAGCGTTGAGCGGCTTTGGCTTTTCCCTGGTGTTTCCGGCGCTCGGCGTGGAGGCGGTCAACCTGGTGCCAGCGTCCAGCCGGGGCTCGGCGGTGGGCGCCTATTCGCTGTTTATCGACTTGTCGCTGGGCATCACCGGCCCGCTGGCCGGGGCCGTGGCGGCAGGTTTTGGCTTCGCGTCGATCTTCCTGTTCGCCGCGCTTGCGGCCTTCGGCGGCCTGTTGCTGAGTGTGTATTTGTACCGGCAAGCGCCCAAGGCGCGCGAGGCTCGCGGCGCCTAAAAGTCGACCTTGCCGCGCCCGGCCTTGATGCTGCCGCGCTTGGTCTTGGATTCGAGGCGACGCTTTTTCGAGCCTAATGTGGGCTTGGTCGGACGGCGCTTCTTTTCGACTTTGGTGGCGCTGAGGATCAACTCCACCAAGCGCTCCAGCGCATCCGCGCGGTTCTGCTCCTGGGTCCGGTATTGCTGGGCCTTGAGCACGAGCACGCCTTCGCTGGTGATTCGGCTGTCGCGCAGCGCCAGCAGGCGCTCCTTGTAAAAGTCCGGCAGCGACGACCCCGGAATATCAAACCGCAGGTGCACCGCGCTCGACACCTTGTTGACGTTCTGACCGCCGGCGCCCTGGGCGCGAATGGCGGTCAGCTCGATCTCGGCATCGGGCAGTTGCACGTTGTTGGAAATAACCAGCATTACTCAGAAACCTTAGGCAACGGACAAGCCCAACTCGGACAACAACATCGACGCCTGGGCTTTGGAAATCACGGCGCCTTTGAACAGTTTGGCATCATTGAGACGAAACCCGCTCAAATCTGCACCGCGCAAATCGGCACCGGCAAAATTGGCACCATTGAGGCGGGCGTGGGCGAGGCTGCAGTCGATCAGTTCCGCCTTGCGAAAGTCGGTGTCCGACAAGTCGCTGTCGGAGAAATCCAGGTTATTCAGCACGGTCCGGGCAAACGACAGGCCGGACAAAAACGCGCTGTTGAGCCGGGTTTCGCTGAAGCTCAGGCCCAGGGATGCGCAATGGGTGAAGTTGGCGCCGGTGAGCTTGCAGTGCTCAAAGCTGGCCTGGGGCAGTTTGCTGCGCTGCCAGCGAGTGTTATTGAAGTCACAGCTGCTGAACTGCGCCTCCAGCAGGTTCGCCGCCTCGAAAATGGCGTGGCCTGCCCGGCAGTTTTTCCACTGCGTGCCTTCCAGACGTGAACCCAGGAACGAGGTCTGGACCAGAATGCAGCGCTCGAATACCCAATGGTCCAGCACCATCCGCGACAAATCGGCCCCGCTCAGGTCGACGCCCACCAGGCGCAACGGCCCGCTGTACTGAGCGATCAGGTCTTCCAACGCCTCGCGCTGCAAGCTGCCGCCGTCAATATCGGTGTGTTGCATGGGGCCTCCCGCCAGGTATCAGGTTAAAACGAGGCGCGAGTCTAACCCGTCAGCGCCCACAAAAAACCCGGCAAAACGCCGGGTTTTTGTTTACCGGAAGGGTCCTACTCCAAAACCGTATCCGCTGAGTGAGCAGCGGCCTCAGCCCTGCGCTTGTTCTTGATCCAGTAGCACAGCCCCATAAACGCCACCCACACCGGGATCGCGTACACCGAGACCTGAATCCCCGGAATCATCAGCATGATCACCAGGATAAACACCACAAACGCCAGGCAGATGTAGTTGCCGTAGGGGTACCACAGCGCCTTGAACAGCGGCACCTGGCCGGTGCGGTTCATGTGCTGGCGGAACTTGAAGTGGGAGAAGCTGATCATCGCCCAGTTGATCACCAGTGTGGCTACCACCAGCGACATCAGCAGTTCCAGTGCATGTTGCGGGACCAGGTAGTTCATCAGCACCGCCACCAGCGTGACCGCCGCCGAGGCGAGGATTGAACGCACCGGCACGCCACGCTTGTCGATCTTCGCCAATGCTTTGGGCGCATCACCCTGCTCGGCCATGCCCAGCAACATCCGGCTGTTGCAGTAGGTGCCGCTGTTGTACACCGACAGCGCCGCAGTCAGCACCACGAAGTTGAGAATGTGCGCGGCGGTGTTGCTGCCCAGCATCGAGAAGACTTGCACGAACGGGCTGCCGCTGTAGGCATCGCCGGATGCATTAAGGGTCGCCAGCAGGCTGTCCCACGGCGTCAATGACAACAACACGACCAGTGCGCCGATGTAGAAAATCAGGATGCGGTAGATCACCTGGTTGATCGCTTTCGGGATCACGGTGCGTGGCTGGTCAGCCTCGGCCGCGGTAAAACCGAGCATTTCCAGGCCGCCAAAGGAGAACATGATGATTGCCATGGCCATCACCAACCCGCCGACGCCATGGGGGAAGAACCCGCCGTGGTCCCACAGGTTACTGACCGAGGCCTGCGGGCCGCCGCTGCCGCTGACCAGCATGTAACTGCCCAGGGCGATCATGCCGACAATGGCCACCACCTTGATGATCGCGAACCAGAACTCGGCCTCACCGAAGACTTTGACGTTGGCCAGATTGATCAGGTTGATCAGCACGAAGAATGCCGCCGCCGAGACCCAGGTCGGGATCTCCGGCCACCAGTAGTGCACGTATTTGCCGACAGCCGTCAGCTCCGACATGCCCACCAGAATGTACAGAATCCAGCAGTTCCAGCCCGACAGGAAGCCGGCGAAACCGCCCCAGTACTTGTGGGCAAAGTGGCTGAAGGAACCGGCAACCGGCTCTTCGACGATCATTTCGCCCAGCTGGCGCATGATCATGAAGGCGATAAAGCCGCAAATGGCATAGCCCAGAATCATCGACGGTCCGGCAGATTTGAGCACCCCGGCCGAACCCAGGAACAGGCCGGTGCCGATGGCGCCCCCGAGGGCGATCAACTGGATATGCCGATTTTTCAGGCCGCGTTTCAGCTCGCCTGAAGAGGAATGGGGTCCACTCATGAAAAGGGTCTCACGCAAGATTTGAGGAGGTTGAATGCAGGTTGCTGCCGTGAATCTCGACTCAGGCAGCGCGGCTCAAACCCCAGCGCAGGCACCAGGAATACAGCGTCTTTCTAACGGTCATGCGTCACCTGTTTGTTTTTATCTGTGACGAAATCGAACCCGTCTGGCTCGTGGCCAGGCGGAATGATCGGGGCTTGCTACACCCCGGGTCTTGGCCTTTTGCGTGGGTACGCAAGGGGAGTCACAGTAAAACGCGGCGCATTGTACACCGCTCAACCGCTTCGGCACGCCACGGGAAGGTGCACGCGACAATCTGTCAGGCATTCCTTACAGCGTAGGACCACTCAACAATGGGACGACTTTATCGTCAATTAATCGTTACAGCCTGGAAAATAAGCGTTACAGCCGAACTGAATTTGTCAGAAACCGGAAAAATGTCAGTAGGAAATTTCTGACAAATTACCGTTTCCAGCCCTTTGTTTTCTTTGAATAAAAAAGCGTTACGAAAAAACAGAACAAAAAATCCAAATGAAACCGTGTCAATAAATATTTTGCATTCCGAAACACACTCTCCTAGGTTCTTCACTTGCCCAGCGAAGCCCGCTGGCAAGCCGTTCTCAAACAACGTCCTCTAGGAGATACACCATGCAAGTACTGGAAAACGACCTGGAAACTGAACTGCAACTTGACGATTGGTTTGAAGCGCCGACCCATGAGGCCGCCGTTGAAATGATGCAAGCCGACGCCGTTGTGCCGTTTGGCACCGCGATGTGGCCGTTCTAAAACCGGCAGGCATTTGGCAGGTGCCGTGCACGGCACCTGCTCCCTTACCCAAGGCACAGAAGGACACCCGTCATGGACAAGGTCCGCGCTGTCGAACACTTCCTCTACTACCTCGCTCATCACCCGGCCCTCAATGGCCTGAACCGCCCCACCGTGCTGCTGGGCCACACCGAGCGCTACGACGCCATCGCCCAGGCAATCACCCACGGCAGTGCCGCGCGCTTCAACTTCCAGGTGCAGCGCCTGGACCTCACACCCAGCGAAACCATGGCGCCTGCCATCGAGGCCTGCGACCTGTACCTGTTTCTCTACGATTCCTCGACATTGCCCAACCCACGCGCCGAAGGCCCGGACTTTATCCGCGCCCTGCAAGGCGTGATGGCAGAGCACTGGAAAAAATCCCTGCTGTTCAAGGATTACGGCGACTACTTCTACGACACTTTCAGCGTTGAGCCGCAGCGCATCGCCGACCTCAACGCCACGCTGATCCGACGCATGTCCCAGGCCAACGTGCTGAGCTTTACCGACAAGCACGGCTCACGCCTTGAAGCGCCGATGAGCAGCATCAAGAAGTGGACAAACATCAATGGCGTCGGCAACCACGACTTGGCGCCCGGCGAAATCGCCACTCACAGCGAAGCCATCAACGGCCAGGTGCGTTTTGTCGGCACCTTTCTCAGTACCATCCCGTTTGCGCGCAAGTACGGCGTGCTGCAATCGCCGCTGGAATTGTGGATCGAGAACTCGACCATCTGCGGCGTGGCCAGTGACGTACCGGGGCTGGCGGATGATTTCAACAAGTACTTGAATGCCAACCCGTCCAACCGGCGTGTGGAGGAATTGGGCATTGGGACCAATGAAGGGGTCAAGGATTTGTATGCGCGCAATGCCGGCTTTGAAGAGCGCCATTGCGGCTTGCACCTGGGTTTGGGTGGCGGGCAGAAAGGCAGCCATCACCTGGACCTGATCTTTGCCAGCGGGGTGTTGGCGCTGGATGACAAGCCGGTGTTTGATGGGACTTTTGCGTTCTGAACATTGACCTCTGAAATGACTGAGATCCAATGTGGGAGCGGGCTTGCTCGCGAAAGCGGTGGTTCAGTCGAAGCATTTGGCGACTGACACTGCGCATTCGCGAGCAAGCCCGCTCCCACATTTTTTGACCGCATTTCATGCAAAAAAAAAACGCCAACCCGAGGGTTGGCGTTTTTTATGCCGCAGCTAAATCACTGCGGCTTCTTGCGACCAAAACCTGGACGCTGACCCGAACCGGCCGGGGCGCCGCGGCGCTTGCCCGACGGCTCGTCCGCGACCAGTTTAGGGCCGGGGCGCTTGTTCGCTGAAGGCTTGGCTGGGCGCTTGGTGCTGGCGTTGTCGGCTGGGCGATCCGCCTCACCACGGTTGCTACGACCACCGGCCGGAGCAGGACGCGGTGTACGCGGAGCACGGTCGCCTTCCTGACGCGATGGCGCCGTTGGGCGGCGCTCACCTTCGATCTGCGGCTCGCGGGAAATACGACCGCCGGTGGCCGGTGCATTCAGCGCCGGGCGCACGGTGCGCGCAACACGTTCAGTGCGGGCCACAGGGCGCGACGATTTACGCTGCATACGCTCAAGCTTGTCTTTGCTCTTGGCGTTCATCTGCGGCATCGCGACAGGCGTCAGGCCCACTTCGGCACTCAGAATGTCGACTTCATACTGGCTCATTTCGCGCCAGCGGCCCATCGGCAGGTCGGAGTTGAGGAACACCGGGCCGAAACGCACGCGCTTCAGGCGGCTGACCACCAGGCCCTGGGATTCCCACAGGCGACGCACTTCACGGTTACGGCCTTCCATCACCACGCAGTGGTACCAGTGGTTGAAACCTTCGCCGCCTGGCGCCTGCTTGATGTCGGTGAACTTCGCCGGGCCGTCTTCCAGCACCACGCCCGCCTTCAGCCGCTCGATCATCTCGTCATCGACTTCACCCCGAACACGCACGGCGTATTCACGGTCCATCTCGTAGGACGGGTGCATCAGGCGGTTAGCCAGTTCACCGTCGGTGGTGAACATCAGCAAGCCGGTGGTGTTGATGTCCAGACGACCGATGTTGATCCAGCGGCCTTCTTTGGGCTTGGGCATCTTGTCGAACACGGTTGGACGGCCTTCCGGGTCGTCACGGGTGCAGATCTCGCCGTCGGGCTTGTTGTACATGATCACGCGGCGCACCGATTCGGCGGCCTCTTCACGCTTGATGACCTTGCCATCAATGGTGATTGCGTCATGCAGGTCGACGCGCTGACCAAGGGTGGCTTCTACGCCGTTGACCTTGATGCGCTTCTGGGTGATCCAGGCTTCGACGTCGCGGCGTGAGCCCACGCCGATACGCGCCAGCACCTTTTGCAGCTTTTCGCCTGCAGGGCCGATTTCCTGGCTATCGTTCTGGTCTTTGTCGTTCATCTTAAGCACCTCCCGGTGGGTCGATTCAGGCGTGGCCTGAATGGTGTTGAAAGCGGGGCTTGCGGCGAATACGTCGCCGAAGGGTCGCGAATCATACGCGTATGACGCGCATTGCGCATCAGAGACTAGCTCATTAGTGGGCAGTCACTTGCTTTTCCGCCGACCGGTGGCGCCCAGCGCCAGCAACCGCAGCTCGGCTTCGGCCAATACGGTGCGCTTGTCGACCTTGTCGAGTTTCTTCCAGGCACGGATTTCGCGCTTGCTGCGGCCACAGCCCACGCAGATGTCGTCGGTGAACTTGCAGATGCTGATGCAGGGGTCTTTGGTAGAACTCATGGGAATCCTCTGAAGTAAGCCCCGCGCGCAGCGGGGGGCCGATCAAAATGCAGACGCCCAAAGCCGGGTAAGTGACCTGTATCAGGGCAGACGCTTGACGGTGAATACCTTACCCGTCTTCGACAATTTGCCTTGCCAGTCTTCTGCATTGCACTTCAACTTAACCCAGACCGGAATGGTTGTGCCGTCGTCATCCTTGAATTCCGTGGGTTTGCAGCCTGGTGGTAACGCGTTCTTATAACCGACCCACAACGCGTCAAAGGAACCAGGACGATAATAGACAGGGCGCTCGACGCCATTTTTGATGCTCAGACCGATAGCGCCAGTGGGCGCGCCACCCTCGACAATATTAACGCTGTCGTCCCTCTCGCCTTTGTCGTCAATGTAAGGATTATAAGTCGCTGCCACCGCATAAGCGGAAGAGAACACTGCCGAGCAGATCAAAACCATCGCGCCCAGCGAAGCCATGAAGTGTTTACGCATGTTTTTCATGAGGGGTCATCCATATCAAAAGAGAAGGGATTGCGACCACCACGAATGAAACGGCACAGGCGCAATGGCGTTCAGCGATTAAACGCCGAGTGCTACGGCCAAACAACTGTCAGATCTAACAGGTAGCGCGCCTGCCACGGAGCCCGTTGACAGCTCTTATCGGCGGGTAAATCAAGGCTCAAACAAGCGACGCTCGTTTTCAATGGCTTCAGCCAGCGCTTGTGCTTCAGCCTCTTCGTCACTCAATTCGGGTTGCCCCAGTGCAGCGACTGCGGCCAGAAGTTTCTCACGCGCCTCGGCAACGCCAAGGCTGTCTTCTTCAGGCTCAGGCTCTGGTGCCGGATCCGCTTCCCTGTCGACTTCAGGCTCCGTTTCAGCACTGGCCTGGGGTTCAGGCTCAACCGCACCATCACGCAGCAAGTCATCAAAATCGGTCTTGATGCCCTGCTCCATATCATCCAGTTCCAGCAACAACGTGTGGAAGCTGGTTTCGTCCTTCGGCTCTTCCGGCTCGGCGCTGGCATCGGCCAGCTCCTGCAGGCTGGCGGGCACTGGCGCGTCGTCGAAGTCGAGCACCGGGTCCGGCTCCATCTCGCGCAGTTCGGCAAGCGGCGGCAAGTCGTCGAGGTTTTTCAGGTTGAAGTGGTCGAGGAATACCTTGGTGGTGGCAAACATCGCAGGTTTACCCGGCACGTCGCGGTAACCGACGATGCGGATCCACTCGCGCTCCAGCAACGTCTTGACGATATGGCTGTTCACCGCCACGCCACGTACGTCCTCGATTTCACCCCGAGTGATTGGCTGTCGATAGGCGATCAGCGCCATGGTCTCCAGCATCGCCCGTGAATAACGTTGCGGGCGTTCTTCCCACAGACGGCCTACCCACGGGGAAAACTTCTCACGGATCTGCAGGCGGTAACCCGACGCCACCTCGCGCAATTCAAAGGCACGGCCGTCGCAAGACTTGCGCAAAATCTCCAGCGCCTTCTTGAACACCGGCGGCTCGGGGCGCTCGGCCTCTTCAAAGAGTTCGAAGAGGCGTTCCAACGATTGCGGTTTACCCGAGGCCAGAAGAAAGGCCTCCAGCAGCGGGGCCAGTTCGCGGGGTTCAGTCAAATTCATCGATTCAGCTCTTTATTCGGCTCGCGCCCGCACGTGGATAGCCGCAAAAGGCTCATTCTGGACCAGCTCGACCAAGGATTCCTTGACCAACTCGAGGATCGCCATAAAGGTCACCACCACCCCCAGGCGCCCTTCTTCTTTGGTAAACAGCTCTACAAACGGCACAAACCCGCCGCCCTTGAGGCGGTCGAGCACATCACTCATGCGCTCGCGGGTGGACAAGGCTTCGCGGCTGACCTGGTGACTTTCAAACATGTCGCCACGGCGCAGCACTTCGGCCATGGACATCAGCAGTTCTTCCAGGCTGACATCCGGTAACAGCTTGCGCGCCCGGGCTTCCGGGGCGTCGAGTTTGGGCACCACCACGTCGCGACCTACACGGCTCAAGCCGTCGATGCCTTCGGCGGCGGCCTTGAAGCGCTCGTATTCTTGCAGGCGGCGGATCAGTTCGGCGCGCGGGTCATCTTCTTCGGCTTCGACGGTCTCGGAGCGCGGCAGCAACATGCGCGACTTGATCTCGGCGAGCATGGCGGCCATCACCAGGTACTCGGCGGCCAGTTCCAGGCGCACCGACTGCATCAACTCGACATAGCCCATGTACTGGCGAGTGATTTCCGCCACGGGAATGTCGAGGATGTTGATGTTCTGTTTGCGGATCAAGTAAAGCAGCAAGTCCAGCGGGCCTTCGAAGGCTTCAAGGAAGACTTCCAGGGCGTCCGGCGGGATGTACAAATCCAGCGGCATTTCCAGCACGGCCTGGCCGTAGACCATGGCAAATGGCAGTTCCTGCTGGGCGCCCGCCTGGCTGTCGACGGTTTCCACGACCGACATTCAGGCCTCGACCATAAACGGCGTCGGGTCGCCGCAGCCCACTCGCACCACTTCCGGCTCGCCATCGGCCAGGTTAATCACGGTGGAGGCTTTGCCGCCGCCGAAACCGCCGTCGATGATCAGGTCCACTTGCTTTTCCAGCAGTTGGCGCATCTCGTACGGGTCTTCCAGCGGCTCGGTGTCGCCGGGCATGATCAACGACACGCTCATCAGCGGTTCACCCAGCTCGGCCAGCAAAGCCAGGGCAATCGGGTGCTCGGGCACGCGTAGGCCGATGGTGCGTTTCTTCGGGTGCAGCAACAGGCGCGGCACTTCGCGGGTGGCGTTGAGAATAAACGTGTAAGGCCCCGGCGTGTGCGCCTTGAGCAGGCGGAACGTGCCGGTGTCGACCTTGGCGAACAAGCCAAGCTGCGACAGGTCGCTGCAAATCAGCGCAAAGTTGTGGTTCTTGTCCAGGTCACGCAAGCGTCTGACCCGCTCAACCGCGCCCTTGTCGCCGATCTGGCAACCGATGGCGTAGGACGAATCCGTCGGATAAATCACCACGCCGCCGGCGCGAATGATCTCCACAGCCTGTTTGATCAGGCGCGCTTGCGGGTTTTCCGGATGAATCTGGAAGAATTGACTCACGTGTTCTACCTGTTCAGACGGTGGCAGTAATGGGGTCATGCTTGAATCGCCCCCACAAAAGCGGCAAATCTTCCGGGACCGCGCGGTATTCGCCGATCTCGGACCAGCCGCCTGGGCCATGAAAATCACTGCCGGCAGTCACCAGCAGACCAAATTCGCGCGCAAGAATCGCCAGGCTACCCACTTGATCAGCGGGCTGGTGCCCGTTGACTACCTCGATCGCGTGGCCGCCCGCTCCAATATAGTCGCTGATCAGCTTGCGACGCTTGCTGCGGGTGAAATCGTAATGCCAAGGGTGCGCCAGGCTGACCCAGGCCCCGGAGGCCCGCAGCGTCGCGACGGTTTCCTCAAGGGTCGGCCAATGTTGCTTCACATCGCCCAACTTGCCGGCGCCCAGCCATTTGCGAAACGCTTCGGCGCGGTCCTTAACAAAACCTTCACGTACCATCCAGTCGGCAAAATGCGGCCTGGCCGGTGCATTGCCACTGTCGCCCAACTCCTGCTGGACGGCGCGGGCGCCTTCGAGGGCATTGGGCATGCCTTTGAGGGCGAGTTTGCGGCTTATTTCTTCGGACCGCAGCCAGCGGCCATCGTGCAACTGAGCAATAGCCGCCACCAGCGGCGGGGCATTTTGGTCGAAACCGTAGCCAAGCACATGAATGGTGGCGCCGCCCCAGGTGCAGGACAATTCCACGCCGTTGACCAACTGCATGCCCAGCGCCTGCGCGGCTGTGCGGGCCTCATCGAGGCCTTCGAGGGTGTCGTGGTCGGTCAACGCCAGGACTTGCACGCCTTTTTCAAACGCACGCGAGACCAGTACCGCAGGCGCCAGGGCGCCGTCGGAGGCTGTGCTGTGGCAGTGCAAATCAACATTCACGGAAGTGTGTAACCTCAAGTCAGCTGGCGCTTTCGCTACCAAGGATGTTTGTTATTATGCCGCCACATCCAGCTTCTGGCTCTTACTGTGAAACAATTCATCGACTTCGTCCCACTGTTGCTGTTTTTCATCGTTTATAAACTCGACCCACGTGTCATCGACCTGGCCGGCCATGAGCTGACCGTCGGGGGCATCTACAGCGCCACCGCCGTGCTGATCATCAGCTCTGTCGTGGTCTACGGCGCGATCTTCATCTCCCAGCGCAAACTCGAAAAAAGCCAATGGCTGACCCTCATCGCGTGCCTGGTCTTTGGCAGCCTGACCCTGGCCTTCCACAGTGAAACCTTCCTTAAATGGAAAGCGCCGGTGGTGAACTGGCTGTTCGCCGTGGCGTTTATCGGCAGCCACTTCATTGGTGACCGCCTGCTGATCAAGCGGATCATGGGCCATGCGCTGACCCTGCCGGAGCCGGTGTGGACGCGCTTGAACATCGCCTGGATCATTTTTTTCCTGTTTTGCGGCGCCGCCAATCTGTTCGTGGCCTTTACCTTCCAGGACTACTGGGTCGACTTCAAAGTCTTCGGCAGCCTGGGCATGACCGTGTTGTTCCTCGTCGCACAGGGTATTTACCTGTCGCGCCACCTGCATGACACCGACCCCACTACGCCGAAAACCGAGGACTGACATGCTCTACGCCATTGTTGCTACCGACGTTGCCAACTCGCTGGAAAAACGCCTCTCCGTGCGCCCCGCTCACCTTGAGCGCTTGAACGTGCTGCAAGCCGAAGGTCGACTGGTGCTGGCCGGCCCCAACCCGGCGGTCGACAGCAACGACCCGGGCGACGCCGGTTTTACCGGCAGCCTGATCGTCGCCGAGTTTGCCTCCCTGGCCGATGCCCAGGCCTGGGCCAAGGCGGACCCGTATATCGCAGCGGGCGTCTACGCGGATGTCTCCATCAAGCCGTTCAAGAAAGTCCTGCCTTGACCCCGGCGTGCGCCGAACCTATTGCGTTCGGCGTACTCCTAATGGCTCATTATTCCCGGTAACCTGCCGACAACGTTCTGAATATTCGTGTGGAATGAGGAGTTCCGATGCGCTTACGTCAGTTGTGTCTGTTGGCAGTTTTAACGATCGGGGCCACGGCCCACGCGGAAGAACCCTCGAATACCGGCAGTCCCACGCCTCTGTCTTTGAGTGCCGCCGGCCAGATCAGCGATTTGCAGCAACGCTTGAAAGAAAGCGAGCGCCTGCGTGAAGAACTGAGCAAGCAACTGCAAAGTGCAGACGCTACGCGCGAAAGCGCTCAACTGAGTCGTTTGCGCCAAGAGAACCAACACCTGGCCCAGCAACTCAAAGAAGCACAGAGCGGCACCTTGACCCGCTGGCTGACCGAGCAACAACAGTGGTTTGTCACGGGTGGCGCTGTAGCACTGATCGCACTGCTGTGCGGGATTTTCGCCAGTGGTGGGCACCGTCGCCGTCGACAATGGCTAAATTGAGTGAGTCATGAGCGAGCTGTTACTGATAGATGATGACCAGGAGCTCTGTGAGCTGCTGACCAGTTGGTTGAGCCAGGAAGGTTTCCAGGTGCGCGCCTGCCACGATGGCTTGAGTGCGCGCAAAGCCTTGGCCGACAGCGCCCCTGCGGCGGTGGTGCTCGACGTGATGCTGCCCGATGGCAGTGGCCTTGAGCTGCTCAAGCAATTGCGCAATGACCACCCGGATTTGCCGGTGCTGATGCTGTCGGCACGGGGCGAGCCGCTGGACCGCATCCTCGGCCTGGAACTCGGCGCTGACGATTACCTGGCCAAGCCGTGCGACCCGCGTGAACTCACTGCCCGTTTGCGCGCCGTACTGCGCCGCAGCCACCCGGCGGCGGTGTCGACGCAGATGGAACTGGGGGATTTGTGCTTCAGCCCGGTGCGCGGTGTGGTCAGCATTGATGAGCAGGAATTTACGCTCACTGTTTCTGAAAGCCGCTTGCTCGAAGCGTTGTTGCGCCAGCCTGGTGAGCCGCTGGATAAGCAGGAGTTGGCGCAGATTGCCTTGGGGCGCAAGTTGACGCTTTATGATCGCAGCCTCGATATGCACGTGAGCAACCTGCGCAAGAAAATTGGCCCGCATACGGATGGTCGGCCACGGATTGTGGCGTTGCGTAGTCGTGGGTATTACTACAGCCTTTGATTGGCGGGGGCGGGTTTGTGGGGTACATATCCGTTATTTGGGTCACGGCCTAAATTGGTTCCGCTCTTACAGCGGGTCACTTTTTGAAGAGCGCAAAAAGTAACCAAAAACGCTCCGCCCCACCACTCGGCA
>NZ_JAUTYR010000056.1:0-19107 GCF_041946035.1 Pseudomonas sp. AMR01 | reverse complement strand
TGGTAGTGTGGGGTTTCCCCATGTGAGAGTAGGTCATCGTCAAGATTAAATTCCAGAACCCCTGTTTGCTAACGCAAGCAGGGGTTTTGTTTATGTAGAAGTCCATGATTTTCACCGGCACGTTGCTAGCGCGACGGACTGGTACACAGAATTTCTTGACGACCATAGAGCATTGGAACCACCTGATCCCATCCCGAACTCAGCAGTGAAACGATGCATCGCCGATGGTAGTGTGGGGTTTCCCCATGTGAGAGTAGGTCATCGTCAAGATTGAATTCCGAAACCCCTGTCTGCTAGCGCTGACAGGGGTTTTGTCGTTTAGGGGCCTGAGTAATAACAACCCCTCTAAGCATTCCCATGAGACGCGCATTCAATTGCTCCATCGATCAGCCCACCCAAGGGCGATGGTGCGCAGCAAGACATCAGGCACCCAGATTTCAAGCGATCGCTTCCCGCCTCGCGCCAGGTCCGCCGCATCGGCAATGCCGCTGATCGGTTTCCTACGTAAAAAGAGGATGCATCTCACAAATTCCTAAGTTTTGTCGAAGTTCGGCCGAAAGCCTGACGAGCCATGCGTGCAATGAGACAGCGCGGCCTGAGAGTTCGCCTATCGCGTTACATGGAATGTTCCACTCGGCACGCTCACCCCCCTTTGGCAAAAAGAAGTCGATGAAATGAATCTCAAATTCAGCCATAAAATTCTGTTGGCCGCGTCAGGCGTCGTCGTTTTGGCCTTCGCGTTATTCACGCTTTACAACGACTACCTGCAGCGCAGCACCATCAAGCAAAACATCGAGTCGTCTGTTCAGCAGTCCGGTGAACTGACCGCCAGCAGCGTGCAGAACTGGCTCAGTGGCCGCATCCTGGTCCTTGAAAGCTTGGCGCAAAACATGGCTCATCAAGGCAGCAGTGCGGACTTGCCGGGGTTAGTCGATCAACCGGCCCTCACGTCGAACTTCCAGTTCACCTATGTCGGGCAAACCAATGGCGTGTTCACCCAGCGCCCTGACGCCAAGATGCCGGCCGATTACGATCCGCGTCAGCGGCCTTGGTATAAACAAGCTGTAGCTGCCGATAAAACCATGCTCACTCCGCCGTACATGGCGGCCGTGGGTGGGCAGATCGTAACCATCGCCCTGCCGGTTAAAAAGAACGGCGAACTGCTGGGTGTGGTCGGTGGCGACTTGAGCTTGCAAACCCTGGTGAAGATCATCAACGCAGTGGATTTCGGCGGCATCGGCCACGCGTTTCTGGTCAGCGCGGACGGGCAGGTTATCGTCAGTCCTGATGAGGACCAGGTGATGAAAAATCTCAAGGACATCTACCCAGGCGCCAATGTTCGTATCGAGAAGGTTAGCCAAGACGTTGTCCTCAATGGCAAGGACCGTATCCTCTCGTTCACCCCGGTCAACGGCTTGCCGGGTGCAGACTGGTACATCGGCCTGTCGATCGACAAAGACAAGGCCTACGCACAGCTCGGCAAATTCCGAACTTCTGCGTTGATCGCCATGCTGATCGCAGTCGTGGCGATTGCAGTGCTCTTGAGCCTGCTGATTCAAGTATTACTGCGCCCGCTGAACGCGATGGGTGTGGCCATGAAGGATATTGCCCAGGGCGAAGGTGATTTGACCCGCCGCCTGGACGTGACCAGCAAAGATGAGTTCGGCGAAGTAGGCAGTGCTTTCAACCAGTTCGTTGAACGCATCCACGCCTCCATTTCCGAGGTGTCTTCGGCGACTCGCCAAGTGCACGACCTCTCCCAGCGCGTCATGGCATCCTCTAATGCCTCGATCATCGGCTCGGACGAGCAAAGTGCGCGCACCAACAGCGTGGCTGCGGCGATCAACGAGTTGGGCGCTGCGACTCAGGAAATCGCGCGCAATGCCGCTGATGCATCGCAGCACGCCAGTGGCGCCAGTGAGCAAGCAGACGATGGGCGCAAGGTAGTGGAGCAAACCATCCTGGCGATGTCGGAGCTGTCGCAGAAAATCAGCTTGTCATGCACGCAGATCGAAACCCTCAACGCGAGTACCGACAACATCGGCCACATCCTCGATGTGATCAAAGGCATCTCCCAGCAAACCAACCTGTTGGCACTCAACGCAGCGATCGAAGCTGCGCGTGCCGGGGAAGCTGGACGTGGCTTTGCCGTGGTCGCTGATGAAGTGCGTAACCTGGCTCACCGTACCCAGGAATCGGCTGAAGAAATCCACAAAATGATCACCTCGCTGCAAGTGGGTTCACGTGAAGCCGTGACCACCATGAACGCCAGCCAGGCCTCCAGTGAGCAAAGCGTTGAAGTCGCCAACCAGGCCGGTGAGCGACTGGTCAGCGTGACGCAGCGTATCGTCGAGATCGACGGCATGAACCAGTCGGTCGCTGCCGCCACTGAGGAACAAACCGCAGTGGTTGAAACCCTCAATGTCGACATCAACCAGATCAACCTGCTGAACCAGCAAGGTGTGGTCAACCTCAACGAAACGCTCAAGGACTGTGATGCGTTGTCCCAGCAAGCCAGCCGACTGAAGCAATTGGTCGACAGCTTCAAAATCTGATCTGGGATGCAGGAGCGAGGCCCCTCGCTCCTGCTGATCAGCCGAACATCTGGCGCACATTCTCCAGTGCGCTGTCGATGAAGGCCTGCGCAAACCTTTCAAACTCTGCCTGGGTTGAATCGACCGGTTCGCCAATAAGGGTCCAGGTCACCCGCGAGCGCCTTGCGCCAAGTGCTTGCACGTTCATTGCGGCCCACAGCCGGGCGATACTCAGCGTGTTGTAGAGCGTTGTCCATGTCATGCACATGGCTTCGTCGTCCCGGCTGTTGAGCTGCTCCACCACGCAGTGCCCATCGTGAAAAAATTTCGTGCGCAACGCGCCTACGCCCGTGCCGGTCATTTCGATGTGGGACAGCGCGGGAATGAAGGCGTCGAAGCCTGCGAAATGGCCTACCACACGCCACAGGCGGGCGGCCTCGCACGCTATTTCCACAGACGCCACCACCGGCGCGCCGTGAGGGTTGCGGATCAATGTATCGGGTCGCAGCTCTTTCATAAGGTGTCCTGAAGCGGGTCAGAGAAAGCCAATGGCCTTAAGGTGGTCGCAGCCCCTGCGCAACAATGCCGGGCTCTTTTGCGGGTACTGCTCGCCCATTGCTTCCACGCCAGCCCGCGCGTTGTCGTGACAGATCATGGAGGTGTCGCTGATGTCTTCTGTGAGGTCATCGAGATAGAAGCCGAGCACGCCAAACAGCGCGTTATCGCCACCTACCGTTCGCAGTGCCTTTTGCCAATGCGCAACGCTGACCCGCTCGAAGCGGTGGCCAGCGTGGCTGAATGCATCGAGGTAGTGTTCCCAGCTCAAAGGCTGCGGGTTGTGCAGGTTGAAGACGTTTCGACCGACCGCAAATTGGCCGCAGTGGAAGCCAATAAAGCGTGCAAAAAAATCCACCGGCATCAGGTCGAAATTCACTGCCAGGCGCGGCACCTGGCCCAGTTGCAATGAGCCCTTGAGCATCAACATCAGGCGGTTGTTGTGCGGCTGGCAGACACCGCTGCGGCTATCGAACGTAATATTTCCGGGGCGATGGATATTGACCCAGGCGCCTCGCTCGATCGCCCGTCCCAGCAGCCGCTCGGCGACCCATTTGGAGAGGTTGTACCCATTCCTGATGTACAGCGGCAGCGTCGCTGCGGCGGATGCTTCAAGAATATTCCCCCCGGCATCGATGCGGCTGCAGGCCGACAGTGTCGAGATGAAATTGAAGACTTTCTTGCAATGGGTTTCACACAGACGCAGGCACTCAAGCACCGGCTCGACGTTGTCCCTGGCGAGAGAGGCGTAATCCATCACATGGTTGACCCGTGCTGCGTTGTGCACCAACACACCGTGGCTGCGAGCAAGGTGGTCATACACATCGCAGGTGAGACCCAGCCGCGGCAAGCTGATGTCGGCGGCGTAAACCTGCACGCGGCTGAGGTCCAGATGCTCCAGGCGATATTCCTGCAATGCCTGGGTAAACCGCGCCATTGCCGAGTGCCCCGGCCGTTCGCGCACCAGGCACGTCACTTGCTGCGCGCCGCCGGCCAGGAGCGCCTCGACGATGTGCACCCCCACAAAGCTGTTGGCGCCGGTGACAATCACTCTGCGCGGGTCGCCAGCGCGGGCCTCAGGCAGCATGTCGAGATTCAGCGGCTGCGTTGCGTCGTTCTCCATTCGGTCTGACGGCATGTCGGGCAGGGCACCGTCTTCCATCAGCACGCAGAGCGTACGAATGGTCGGCACCTCGAAAAAACGGCTCAAGGGAAGGCTGCGCCCAAATTGCTCGCGCACACGCAACAACAAGGTCGACAGCAGAATGGAGTGGCCTCCCAGATTGAAAAAACTGTCATCGATGCCAAGGTCCGCGCAAGGTAGCCCGAGCAACTCGCCCCACAGTGTCACCATTTGCGTCTGTAACGGCGTCAGCGCAGTGCTGGAGGCGATGCCGGGCGTGGCGCGCGCGGGTATCGCCAGCAAGGCCCGGCGGTCGACCTTGCCGTTGTGGGTGAGCGGCATACACGGCAGTTCGGTCCAACCCTGCGGGTGCATGTAAGTGGGCAGCCACTGTTGGGCGTGCACCTGCAGACCTGCGAGCGTGGCGCCCGGTTCGGGCTGGGCAACAAAGCTCAGAACCCGGCGATCATCATCGACCACCACGGCCACTTGGCGAAATAAACGACTGCTGCGCAGGCACTTCTCGATTTCCTGGGGCTCGACCCGAAAGCCCCGGATCTTCACCTGTTCATCCCGTCGGCCGCCCAACTCGATACCGTCCGGCGTCCACCTCGCCAGGTCCCCGCTGCGATAAGCCTGCACCCGCTGGCCACCCGGCAGCGTCAGCTCAACGAAAGGATTATCAAACGGCTGCGGCGCGTTCACATACCCCAGGCTGACACCGGGGCCGACGATGTACAGGTCGCCCATCACCTGTTCATCCACCGGTTGCATGTCGTCGTCGAGGATCAACACCTGGCTGTTGGCAATGGGACGGCCCACATTGCGATTACTGTCACCCCGCTGCACCGTTCGGTGGGTGATCAGCACCGTGGTTTCGGTCGGCCCGTAAAGGTTGTGCAATTGGCACTCGCCCGCCAATTGCTCGATTACATAAGGCTCACAGGCGTCCCCGCCGGTCAGCAGGTGAGCCAGGCCCAAAGGCTGATCCAGTGGCAGGATACTGAGCAGTGCCGGCGGCAAAAACGCATGGCTCACACGCCGTTGGCGAATCAGTTCGACCAGTTGCCGAGGGTCGCGGCGCTGGTCTTCGCTGGGGACGATCAACTCGGCACCGGCGATCAGCGCAGGGAAGATATCGATCAGTGACGAGTCGAAACTCACTGGCGAAAATTGCAGCACGCGGCTCTGTTCGTTCAGCGCCATGCAGTCGCCGGCCCACGCTGCGAAATGAGCCAGATTGCCCTGGCTGAGCAGAACGCCTTTGGGCTCGCCCGTGGTGCCTGAGGTGAACAGCGCCAGGCACGGCGCGTCGCTTTCAGGGCGATGCTGCATCAACGGCGTATCCGTGTTCTCGGGCTCCACAGCGCCGACATTCAGCGTAACGAACTGGTCGCGCAAAGGGTGCCGCCCATCATCCAGCAACACGCTGGCGCCGATGCTTGCCATCAGGGTTCGCTGGCGCTGTGGCGGGTGATCCGGCGCCAGCGGCAAGTACACCGCGCCGCACCCCAGCACGGCGAGAATGCTGGCGTACAAATCAATGGATTTTTCCAGGCACACGCCGACCACCGGCGGCGCCTCAATGCTCTCCAGCAAAGGCCGCAGACGCATCCCGATAGACTGGGCTCGAACCTGCAACTGACGGTAAGTGATTACGCGCCCCGCGATGTTCAACGCCGGCCGTCCAGCGAAGGTCTGAAGGCTGGCCTGTAGCTGTTCGATGACAGGAACCTGGGCAGCCTGTAACAGTGCGTGCTGCGCGGTGTGGTTGAACCGATGCAGAAACGCCAGTGCATCCAGCCCCTGCAAACCTTGCTCCGGCCAAGCGTTCGCGGTGGCCTCGGCGGTGAAGGCGTTAGCGTCTCGTGAGAAGCCGCTGACCAGCATGGCCACCCACTCCACCAACACACGCGTTGCCCCTCGGCACAGGTGCTGACCGTTGCCGCTGAGCTCCTCGGCAAGGTCTTGCACCGCCAGCACGCGATAGTCATGGTCGTAGCAGCGCAACTGCAAGGAAGGTAGCCCGTATTCGGACATGGGCCCGATTGCCACGCGCAGGCTTAACTGTTGGGCTTGGCCTTCAGGTGCGGACAGCGCTTGGCTGCCGTCTTCGATGAGCAGGTCGAGGGCTTCGTTTGCGCTGATGTGCCCATACGCTGCCAACGCCTGCCGGATTGCTTCCAGAGCATGGCTGGTGCCGCTCCAGCCGATCGTCAGCCGCCTCATGTCGGCCTCCGCGATTCAGGTAGATAGGCGTCCAGGGCTCGGGCGACGCTGGGTGTCTGCAGCAAACCGCTGTGCTGCAAAAAACCCATGATGTTGCCCAGCAGCGGATGGTGGCGGGTGATGGGAAAATCCAGCGCCGCGACGTCGGCCCTTAATGCATCGCGAATCGCGGCGCTCACGCCAAGCTGTTCAATCAGGTGCAGATCGAAGGTTTTCTGTAGGTCGTTGGTCAGGTAGAGCCTTAAAAAAGTCGGCAGCACTTCAGCGATGCTGTCGCGGTCGGCCGGGCACGCCGCCTGCCAGTAGATGCGCACCAGGTTCGTCCAGAATTGCGCGTGGCGCCCTTCATCAAACAGGTGATCGGCCATCAAGCCGCGAATGGATGCCTTGACGCTGTCGTCCTTGGAAAACGCCGCGACGTCATGGGTGACGGTGTTTTCGGCGATGGCCACGGCAATCAACTCCACGGCATCGCGCAGGTGTGTCGGGGCCAGAGCCTGAGCCGCCGGCAGGGCGCGGCTGAGTTCGATTTGCCCAGGCAAGTCCAGCGGTTGTATGCCCGTCATCGCCACGGTTTGTTGGAGGAAGTCCAAGGCCACCAGTGCGTGGTAATCCTCATCCACCACCACGGTCATCGCGTCATAACGACAGGCCAGTGGGAAGAGCAGGCAGAAACGGTTCTTGGCAATGCGGCGGGCGGTCTTGTCGACGATCTCGGTTTCGAAGATCACCACGTCATGCAGGAATTTGTAGAAGCTTTGAATCAGCACGAAATCACGCCACGGCGAGCAGTGTTCGACAAAGGTCGCGCTCAGCACCAAGGGTTGGCGGCACACGGGGAAGATCAACCTGTCGTCGTTTTCGAGCATGCGCCGTGGGCGAGTGCGAATGGTCGCACGGCGTTCCCAGTCGTCGGCAAAGGAGCGGTAGTCTGCGGCGTTCACGGTTGCACCTCTTGCAGCGAGGCGCGTACATCGTCCCAGAAGCGGATACGGCTGTGTACGGTAGCGAGGGCAGCTTCATTGGCCTGGCGCTGGCGAATCGAGTCTGCGCCGATCAGGCGTCTCAGCAACTGCTCGGCGCCCGGGCCATGCTCTTGAGTGTCCAGCTCGATGTGGCGGTGCAGGTAATGGCACAAGGTCGGCGCCTGAAGGGTAATGCACGTGTTTCCGTGCAAAATGCGTTCGAACATCGACGCAATGACGCTCTCGCGGCCATGCAGGAAGGCCGCGGCGACGCAGTGGGTGTCGGCATTCAGCGCGACCTGCAAGGTGCTGTCGACAAAGCGCGCAGCACCCGGCAGCACATCGGCGATTTTCAAGGCCAGGCTGGCTTCGACACCCTCGCGCTGCAGCTCAATAAAGCGCTGGATGGGGCGAGTGTCGGCGCCGATTTCGGCCATTGCTTCCAGATACAGTTCGAAATGGCTGCAATGGCCCTTTGTGGGGTGCTCATCCGATTCTTCGCCGAGCACGATTTCATTGATCAGGCGCGCGGCATGCGGGTCGGCGGGTGGCAGCCAAGGCAGTTGGGTGCAGGTTAAATCCTGCTGCAGGCGTTTGGTCAGGCTCATAAAGTCCCAAACAGCAAACACATGGTGCTCCATAAAAAGTTGTAACTTGTTAATTGAAGTTATTTCTGTAAATAACGGATGGCTGCACAACTGCAGTTTCTTTTGTTCAAGCAAGTGTTGATGCATGGTTGATGCCTATAAGTTGTTGCGACTGCTCGGAAAACAGTGAGAGGGTTTAAGTCATTGAAGATTGTCCACGCCACGCGCGCAGCGCTAACCGGACATGGATAGTGGCTGCCGGACGAAGTGTTGGTTTTTATGGGTGGACGATACTAATCTGATTAAACGCTTTGATGAACGTGTGAATGTATTAGATATATTGTCGAGAAGGCATTTGTTGTGAGTAAGTTGCGAATATAAAGGTAGGAAACTTCCTGGATGTAAGCAGGCTTATATAAAACGGGTTAAACAGGCCAGTCGAAATAACGTGGGGCCCTTGGAAAAGGGGCCCGTACCGTTCGGGGTGTTAAGAAAACTCAGTGTTCCGCTTTTTTGTCAGCCGCTTCCAGCCCATTCAGGTAAGTGGTGATCACCTCCATACCTCGCATCAGGTGGTTACGCAGTGTCAGGATGCTTTCCTCGACCTTCTTCTGTGCCACCAGGCTGAGCAGTTCGCGGTGATCTTCCTGGGACGTCTCGCCCAACCCCATCGCCTCAAGGTTGAACCGCAAAAAGCGCTCTTCCTCGTTCAAGCCGTGTTCCACCAGCTTGAGCAACCGCTGATTGGGCGCCTTGCCATACAGGGCCATGTGGAACAGGCGGTTGAGGCGACCAATTTCGCTGTAGTCACGCTCGCGCTCCAGGGCATTGATGAGGGCGTCAGCCTCGGCAATGTCCGCGTCGGTGAGAAACGGAATCGACAGGCGCAATGCTTCGGATTCCAGCAGCATGCGCAGGCCGTAGGTCTCGGCGGAGTTGTCTTCGATCAGCGGCGCAACTACGGCGCCTTTGTGGGTCACCACATGCAGCAACGATTGAGCTTCCAGCTGGCGCAACGCTTCGCGCACCGGCATGCGGCTGACGCCAAACAGGCTGGCCAGTTCTTGCTGGCGCATCGCGGTACCGCAGGGCAAGCGGCCATCAAGAATGGCATTGCGCAACGTTTCTTCAATGACAGCGCGAGCAAGGTGAGCGGGAATAGGCCCGCTGATTTTGATGCTGCTTAATGGGTTCGGCTTCTGCGTCACGGTTACGCTATCCTCCTTTCTTGAATGGAGTGTGTTTAATTGGATCCAATGCACCCTAGAGAGGGTCCACCCGCTTGTCAAACGCCCTAAGTTTCTGTTTGTGAGGGCTTACAAGGCGATCTTTATGCATCCCACAAAGGACGGTTATAAACTTCGCCCCTTGTGAATGATTGCACTGTGCCATTGTTTTTTGTCTATCGACGCTGCACCATCCCCTGAATTTCCGTCTCTCTTCACGGACTGAACGCCTTGGCGGTAAGTTTTATTCCCTCTCGACTCCTGAGCTGGCTACTTTCAGCGATTCTGTTGGCCGGCTTGATGCCTGGCGGGCTGCATGCCGATTGGGATTTCTCCCAGATCAGCCGCAAGGCCACGGCCTTGTACGGGCCGCTGGGCGAAGGGCAACGACGCATTGATGACTGGCAGCGCCTGCTGGCCACCCAAAAGCAGGTCAGCGAGCAAGAGCAACTCAAGGTCGTGAACCTGTTTTTCAACAAACAAATGACCTATGTGGAAGACATCGACCTTTGGCACGTGGTCGACTATTGGGAGACACCCATCGAAGCGTTGTGGAAGGGGGCCGGTGACTGTGAGGACTACGCGATCGCAAAGTATTTCAGTTTGCGTCACCTGGGCGTCTCCAGCGACAAATTGCGCATTACTTACGTCAAGGCCTTGCGCCAGAATCGCGCGCACATGGTCCTGACGTACTATTCCACCCCCGAAGCGATCCCGCTGGTGCTCGACAGCTTGATGGATGAGATTCTGCCGGCAACCCGCCGTACCGACCTGGTGCCGGTGTACTCCTTCAACGCCGAGGGTTTGTACTTGCCCGGCGCCACGGGCAACAAGAAAGTCGGTGACACCAAACGCTTGTCGCGCTGGCAGGATGTGTTGAGAAAAATGCGTGCGGAAGGCTTCCCGGCCGAGCCTGCCAACTAGGAGTAACTGTTCGGATGTCTCTGTTCAAACAACTATTGATCGCAATCTGCCTGTTCCTGGTGGTCGCTTTCAGCGGCAGCTTTATGGTCAGCCTCGAAAGCTCGCGCACGCAATACGTCAACCAGCTGCGTTCCCACGCACAAGATGCGGCGACCGCGCTGGCGCTGTCGCTGACGCCGAATATCGACGACCCGGCGATGGTGGAATTACTCGTCAGCTCGATCTTCGACAGCGGCTACTACGCGAGCATTCGCGTAGTCGACCTGGCCACTGACAAAACCATCGTCGAGCGCAGCGGCATCCCCGACAGCAACGGTGTGCCCGACTGGTTCGTCAAGCTGATCGGCCTGGAGCCGGCTGGCGGCGATGCGCTGGTCAATCGCGGCTGGGAACAGGCGGCGCGCGTGGAAGTGGTCAGCCATCCCATGTTCGCCCTGGCCAAACTCTGGCAGAGCGCCCTGGGCAGCCTTGGCTGGTTGCTGCTGTGCGGCGCGGTGAGTGCGGTGCTCGGCGCGCTGCTGTTGCGTCGGCAATTGAAACCGCTGGACTACATGGTCAAGCAGTCCCATGCCATTGCCCGCCGGGAATTCCTCAGCTTGCCCGACCTGCCGCGCACGCCGGAACTGCGTCGCGTGGTACAGGCCATGAACCAGATGGTCGAAAAGCTCAAGGCGCTGTTTCAGGAACAGGCCGAGCGCAGTGAAAAACTGCGCACCGAGTCCTATCAGGACAACCTCACCGGCTTGGCCAATCGCCGCTACTTCGAGATGCAACTCAACGCACGGGTCAGCAACCCCGAAGAGACCAACTCAGGCTACCTGTTGTTGCTTCGCGTGAAAGACCTGGCTGGCCTCAACCAACGCCTGGGCGGCCAGCGCACCGACCAGCTGCTGCAAGCGGTCGGCCAGCAACTGCTGCGCCAGTGTGAGCCGTACCCGGAAACCCATAACCTCGTAACCCGTATTCGCGGCGGTGAGTTCGCGGTGCTGGCGCCGGGGCTGGTGCGCGAAGAGGCGCTGCAATTGGCGCAGAATCTCGAAAGCACCTTGCTCAGCCTGCAGGCCACCGGTGCCAGTGACGTCACACCGGTCGCGTATATCGGGCTGGCGCCGTTCAACCATGGTGACGCGCCTCAGGCCTTGCTGGCTCTGGCTGACCAAGCGCTGGCGCAGGCCGAAGGGCAGGGCGAGAGCAGCTGGGTGTGCCTGGACCACAGCGCCTCCGCCAGCGTTGGTGATGATCATCACGCCTGGCATACATTGCTCGACCAGGCCCTGACCCAGCAGCGTTTCCAGCTGTACTTCCAGCCGGTGGTTGCCAGCCAGGACCCGCAGATGGTGTTGCATTACAAAGTGTTGTCGCGCTTGCAGGACGAAGACGGCCACACCATTCCGGCCGGGCGCTTCCTGCCATGGCTGGACCGCTTCGGCTGGACGGCCCGCCTGGACCGCCTGATGCTCGAGCAAGTGCTTGAACAAATGGCCAGCCACAGCCATAGCCTGGCACTGAACCTCTCGGCCGCGACCCTGCAAGACCCGCAGGCGCTGAACAAGATTGTTGAGTTGCTGCGTCAACACAGCAATCTCGGCCCACGCCTGACCCTGGAAATTGGCGAAGAACAATTGCCCGAACAGGCGTTGCTGGAAGCGTTGACCCATCGCCTGCGCGAGCTGGGCTTCTCCCTCAGCCTTCAGCGTTTTGGTGGGCGCTTCAGCATGATCGGCAACCTGGCACGCCTGGGCCTGGCGTACCTGAAGATCGACGGCAGCTACATCCGCGCCATCGATCAGGAAAGCGACAAACGCCTGTTTATCGAAGCAATCCAACGCGCGGCGCACAGCATCGACCTGCCGTTGATTGCCGAGCGCGTGGAGACCGAAGGCGAGCTGAAGGTGATTCGCGAGATGGGGATTTTTGGTGTGCAGGGCCAGCTGTTTGGTGAGCCTGCGCCGTGGAAATAACCCACTGACGCTGCACAAAAAATGTGAGAGCGGGCTTTTGTGGCGAGGGAGCTTGCTCCCGCTGGAGTGCGTAGCGCTCCCGGCTTTTTGGGGCCGCTTCGCTGCCCAGCGGGAGCAAGCTCCCTCGCCACAAAAGCCTCGCTCCCACATTTAGAGCCAGCCCTTTCAAGGTCTTTGGGAATCTGTCTGAAAGGGCGAACACTATCCCTGTGGCGAGCGGGCTTGCCCCGCGTTGGGCTGCGAAGCAGCCCCAAAACCAGCGCCCGAAGAATGCCTGACCCACCGCATTCTTCTTTCTGGGGTCGCTTCGCAACCCAACGCGGGCGGTGCGACGATTCGACAAGCCCGCTCGCCACAGGTACAGGAATCAGCCAGATATGGCCGATTTCCAAAGACCTTGAAACGGCTGACATTTAGAACTGGTGCGACCTTAAAAATCAGATCAACCCAGTCTCTTCATCATTGATCAAGTGGCTCAACCCGCCCAACGCTTCCCGCGCGTGGGTACGGTCCATCAGCTTGGCCTGGGCCGCTGGCGGCAAGTCCGTCACGCTGATCAAACCCTTGCGGGTCAGCACTTGGATCAAGTCGTCCAGCACCCGGATCATCTCCAGGTCACTCTGCTTGAGCTGCGCCAGGCTGGTTTCCACTACCTCGTTGGCATACCAGGCCTGTATCTCATGGTGATCGGCCGGCAGCGTTTCCGTTGATTCGGCAAAGGCCGCAGCCTCCACGCGACTCAGTGCGCCCTGTGCATCACGTTGCACGTAAAACATAAGAACCCCTCGAAAATAAGCCACACGCCATCACCAGCATAGGTCAACGGTGTGTTTATAGGCGCGAGTATGCGATGCAACCCGGCGCCAGGGCCAGCAACCTGTGGCGCAAATAAATCGGCCGCCCCTGGGGGCGGCCGGTTAATCGCGTCTTAGGCGGTGTGATCGATCTTGATGGTCGGGTCGGCGCCGCTGATCAGCGAGTTGATGCTGGTGTGCGACCAATCGTTGCCTTCCAGCTTGATCGTCACATCGGCGTTGGCCAGGCCACCGGCGGCGTTGAGCTTGCCTTCACTGCTCACTTGCAGGGTCGACACGCCGTCTACCGTGGTGATCTTCAGGTAGTTGTCGATGGTGCTGTCCGTCTCACCCTTCAACAGATCCTTGAGATCGATGCGGTCACCTTCCGACGCCTTGAAGTCTTTGATCACATCGTTACCGATGTCACCCGCTTTCCAGATGAAGGTGTCGGCGCCCGCACCGCCGATCAGGATGTCGTTGCCCGGCCCACCGATCAAGGTGTCGTTACCGGTGCCGCCCAGCAGGATGTCATTGCCTTTGCCGCCGTCCAGGTAGTCGTTGCCGCCCTGGCCGAACAGGATGTCATCGCCCGAACCGCCCAGCAGCGTGTCGTTGCCGTCTTTGGCGCCAGACACGTCGAAGTCAGCGTAGTGCTCGGTCACGTACTGGTGCACGTTAGAGGCGGTTACGGCCGTGACGGCCACACCGGTCTTCTGTGCAACAAATGCCTGCAAGGCGTTGTAACCCTCACCGGTAACGCCGCTGAAGCTCACCAGGTCGCCGAAGATGATGTCGTTGCCGTCGCCACCGTTGACGGTGTCGGCGCCTGGCAGCGTCGCTTCGGTGTGGCCGAGGATGGCGTTGGCCAAGTCCTGCGGGTCGATGTTGGTTTGCGGCTTGCCATCGCTGTCGTACGGCTTGAGGTCGCTGAGGCTGACGTCACCGTTGATGCCGATGGCTTCCACTTGCGACAACCCGCCCAGCAGCGCGAACGCGCTTTTGGCGTTGCTCAGGGTCGCCCAGTCGGTGCTGTTGCCCGTACCGTTCAGGTTGGACAATTCGAAGGTGCCGTCGCCCTGGGCGTGTACGGTACCCAGGCTCTTGTACACCCACTGATAGCCATTCCACGTCTGCAGTGCAGCCGCTCCCGACGTGTCGATGCTGAAGTAGTGAGTGTCATCCAGATACTTGGCAACCGAGTTACCCGGTGTGTAGTTGGACGTGGTCACCACATCGTCAAACTTCACGTTGCTGTACAGCGTCGGGTTGGTTTGCTCGCCGCTCTGATAGAACGTCGGCTGGCCGTCGGTGATGAAGTAGGTCAGGTTGGTGGCGCCTGTGTTGCCAGTGGCCAGGCTGCTCTGGAAGAAGTTGGCCGTGGTCTTGAACACGTCTTCGTAGTTGGTACCGCCGCCCGACGCCATCGAATCCAGAACCGACTTGAGCAGCGTCAGGGCGTTTGAATCGTTGAGGTTAATCGCGACCGACTTGTTCACCTGGGTATCGAAGTCTGCCAGGAAGATATTCACCGTACCCGACGTGTTGGCGCCCAGGCTGTCTTTGAGCGCGTTGAACACCGAGGTCAGCGAAGCCTTCGCCGCGTTGATCGACGCGGTGGTCATACTGCCCGAGCTATCTACCATGAACGCGATGTTGTAGTTCTTGCCCTGCACCACGTTCAGGCCGCCGATGTCGGCGATGACAATGTCGTTGCCGTCGGTGCCGGTGATCGCGTCACTGCCCGAAGTACCGGTCACCGCGTTGTAGGTCGCCGGGTAGACGGTGACCGGCAACTGCGCGGTGGTGACGGCCGAGCCGCCGAGGTTCTCGGTGGAGGTCGAGGTGACCGTCAGGTTGAACTGGCCGCTGTAGTAGGTCGGCGGCTTGATGGTCAGGGTGCTCAGGTCCCAGCCGGTCACGTTGACTTCGCCCACGGCTTTGGTCGCGGTGAAGGTATGGCCGGAGGCATCGGTCAGCACGGAGCCTGCGGGCACGCCGCCGATCTTCACGCTCAGGGTTTCCGAACCGTCGGTGTCGGTCAGTGCAGTGGTGACCTTGGACAGTTTGACGGTGCCGTTTTCCGCGCCTTCGTTGAGCTTGTAGCCCACGTAGTAACCGTCACCGTTGCTGCCATGCAGGTCGGACACGGTCACGCCGGCGTTGGTCAGGTCGGTGATACCGGTGTAAAGCGGCACGCCAGCGGTGCTCAAGTCCTGGGCGGCTGCGCCGTTTACCGACAGGTTGACGTCATAGCTGCCAGGGCCGGATTGGTTGGCATGGTAAATCTCGATGCTGTAGTAGCCGCTCACGGTCGGGGTGATCGAACCGCTGAACTTGCCGCTGTTGGTGCCCCACAAGCCGCTGGCCACATCTTTGCCGCCGATGTTGATCACCAGGCTGTCATCCGCGACACCGCTGAAGGTGTAGCTCTTGCCGGCTTCCATGTACATCAGGCCGGAGATCTTCGAGCCACTGCCGGCTGCGACACTGGTGGTGGACTCCACATTGGTCACGATGGCGCTGCTGTTCGGCGTGCCGGCGTTATCAATGGCGTTTTTCAGGTCGGCCGGTGCCGCGCCGTTACCGTTTGTGCCGATGCCGGCAACGCTGTTCCAGCTTTGCTTGAGCAAGCCGATCGAGTTGACGCTGTTATCGGCCACATTCAGGGTCGGCGCGTCGGCCACCGGGGTGATATCGACTTTCACCGTGGCGCTGGTGCCCAGGTCCTTGCCGTCAGTAGGCTGGAACTTGAACTGCGCGTAATCCGCCTGGTTGTTGCCAATGCCGCTGCCGCCGTAACCGTTGGTGCCGGATTCGTTGGTGTTCGGCGTAAAGCGCAGCTGGCCGGCATCGATCTGGGTTTTGGTGAAGGTTTGGCCCGCGGTTACGTTGGTCCAGGTGGTGCCATCGGCTGCCAGGAACTGCAGCTTGCCGGCCGCCGGCAGGTCGGTGATTTTCACACCGAGGCTGCTTTGTGGCGAGTCCACATCGGTCACGCCGAAGTTGGCCCAGGTCAGCGCCAACGGCATGTCTTCGGTGCCTGTCACAGCGCTGCCGGTGGCGACCGGTGCATCGTTGACCGCCACTACGTTGACCGTGGCGGTGGCCACGTTGGAGTAGTTGCCGCCATCGGTCACGGTCACGGTAATGGTGCGAGGCGTGGTGCTCGGGTCGTGGCTGTTGTTGGAGAACGTGATGTTCTTGATCTGCTGCATGTAGTCAGCCAGCGTCGCCGCGCCGGACAGGGTCAAGGTGATCTTGCCAGTGGCAAGGTCTGTGACCGGTTTGACAGTAATGCCGGTCACGCTGGTGAAGTTCAGCGCGTCACCCTGCTGGAGGTTGGTCAGGACGACAGTGGCGCCGGTCAGTTTGGTGCTGTCCGGATCGGTAATCTTGATGTCGGTGTCAGCAATCGACACGCCAGTGCCGCCTTCGGTGAACGACGTCTTGTAGTCGGCACCGGTAGCGCCGCTGGAGTTATTGGCGTCCAGGTCGATGACCGGCGGCGCATCGTTGTCGATGATATTGGTGCTGACGCTGCCGTTACCCACCACCAGGTTCTCGAAGTTACCGCCGGTGGTTTTGTCGATGGTGATGACGATGGTTTCGGTCGGCTCGGTGATCTTGTCGTCGATCGTGCCAATCGTGAACGGCACACTGCTGGCGCCGGCCGGGATCTTCACGGTGTACACGCCCGTGAAGTCCGAACCGTCGGTGGCGGTGCCGCTGTACTTGAGTGTCACGGTCACATCGGTTTGCGCCGGGTTGCTCAAGGTCAGGGTGTAGTTCGCCGTGCCGCCCTCAGTCACCGACGTGTCGCCGGTAATGCTGATAGTGGTGTTGGTAACCACGTCGGTGACCTTGGTGGTCACGGTGCTGGCGTCGACGATCAGGTGTTCGTACTTGTCGCCACCGCTGACCACGCTGGCGATCTTGGTAGTCACATCGCTGGCGCCGATGTACGCATCGTTAGGTGCAGTGACGGTGGCGGTGCTGCTGGACTTGCCGCTGCCGATGGTAATGGTCGAGCCGTTATCCAGCTTCACCACCAGGTCGGAACCGAGGTTGGTCACAGCATTGCCGTTCTTGTCGACCAGCGACGCGGTGTAGGTGATCTGGCCGCCTTCGCTGACGGAGCCGTTGGCCTTGAGCGACACGGTCACATCATCGATGGTGTCGTTAACCACGGTGGTCGCGCCGCCCGGAGTGACGGTCACGCCTTCGAAATTACCGCCGGTGGTGCCGGTGATCTTGACGGTCTGGGTGCTCTTGTCGATGAACACATCATCGCCCGGCGCATTGACGGTTACCGTGCCTACGGTGGCGCCTTGCTTGATGGTGATGCTCGAGCCGTTATCCAGCGTCACCACCATGTCGCTGCCGGCCTTGTTGCTCAAGGTGGCGGTGTAAGTGATGGTGCCGCCTTCGTTGACGGCGCTTGGCGCGGTCAACGTGACGCTGGTCAGATCAGTCGTGCCCGGAGTGTCGTAAACGGTGGTGCTCACCGGATCCTTGACCGGCACCAGGTTCTCGAACTGCTCACCACCGGTCACGCCTTTGATGGCGGCTGTCACGGTCTGGTTGCCGGCGTACACGTCGTTAGGCGCGACAACGGTGGCCGTGTTGGCGCTCTGGCCATCGGCAATGCTGATGGTCTTGCCGTTATCCAGCTCGATCACCACCGTCTTGCCGACGTTATTGACGGTATGCCCGTCTTTATCGACCAGCGTGGCGGTGTAGACGATGTTGCCCTTCTCGCCGACGCTGCCAGTGGCAGTCAGCAGGATTCGCACAGTATCGATGGTGTCGTTGACCACCGTGGTGGCGCCACCTGGCGTCAGGCTCAGCTTCTCGAAATTGCCGCCGGTGATGCCATTGATGTTGACCGTCTGCGTGCTCTTGTCGATGAACACGTCATCGCCAGGCGCATTGACGGTCACCTGGCCGACCAGAGAATCCTTGGCAATCTTGATCGTCGAGCCGTTATCCAGCGTGATCACCATGTCGCTGCCAGCCTTGTTGCTCAAGGTGGCGGTGTAAGTGATCGTGCCGCCTTCGTTGACTGCGCTTGGCGCGCTCAGGGTCACGGTGGTGGTGTCGATCGAGTCGGTGATGGTGGTCACCGCTGGCGCGGAGCTTGTTGCCAGATTCTCGAAGTTACCGCCGGTAGCCTTGGTGATCGTGGTGCTGACGGTCGAGCCGTTGTTGTAAACGTCGTTCGGCGGCGTTTGGAACACAACAGTGCCGGTGGACTTGCCGGGATCGATGTTGATCGTCTGGCCGTTGCTCAACGTCACGGTCACAGCGGTCTGCGCCGGGTTAGTCAGCGTGGCGGTGTAGGTAATGGTGCCGCCTTCAACAACCGACGGGTTCGCGGTCAGGGTGACGGTGGTGGTGTCGACCGAGTCGGTGATGGTGGTCACGGCTGGCGCAGGGTTCTTAGCCAGGTTCTCGAAGTTGCCGCCAGTGGCGTTGGTGATCGTGGTGCTAACGGTTGAGCCGTTGTTGTAGACGTCGTTGGCTGGCGTGTGGAAAACAGCGCTGCCGGAGGATTTGCCCGCTTCGATGTTGATCGTCTGGCCGTTGCTTAACGTCACGTTCACCGCTGTTTGCGCTGGGTTGGTCAGTGTGGCGGTGTAAGTAATGTCACCGCCTTCAACGACCGACGGGTTCGCCGTCAGGGTAACAGTGGTGGTGTCGACCGAGTCGGTGATGGTGGTCACCGCTGGCGCAGGGTTTTTAGCCAAGTTCTCGAAGTTGCCGCCAGTGGCGTTGGTGATCGTGGTGCTGACGGTTGAGCCGTTGTTGTACACATCGTTGGCTGGGGTATGGAAAACAGCGCTGCCGGAGGACTTGCCCGCTTCGATGTTGATCGTCTGGCCGTTGCTCAACGTCACGGTCACCGCTGTTTGCGCTGGGTTGGTCAGCGTAGCGGTGTAAGTGATGTCACCGCCTTCAACAACGGATGGGTTCGCCGTCAGGGTAACGGTGGTGGTGTCGACCGAGTCAGTGATCGTGGTCACCGCTGGCGCAGGGTTTTTAGCCAGGTTCTCGAAGTTGCCGCCAGTGGCGTTGGTGATCGTGGTGCTGACGGTTGAGCCGTTGTTGTAGACGTCGTTGGCTGGGGTGTGGAAAACAGCGCTGCCGGAGGATTTGCCCGCTTCGATGTTGATCGTCTGGCCGTTGCTCAGGGTGACGGTCACAGC
>NZ_JAUTYR010000055.1:0-21760 GCF_041946035.1 Pseudomonas sp. AMR01 | reverse complement strand
TGGGCCAAGGATGGCCCATCACGGCGGCCCACGGATTCAAGCCGGAGTGAGGGCACACCGAGCCATAGCGAGGTGCCAAGTGGTGGGGCAAAGACCTTTTGGTTACTTTTGGGGCGTTTGCCAAAAGTGACCCGCTGTAAGAGCGGAACCAATACCAGCCGTTACCGCAGCAACGGATATGTACTCAACACCCCAGCCCCACCTTTCCCACAGGCAAAAAAAAAGCGGCACACCGACCAAGTGCACCGCAAAAATGCCGTTAAGCACAGCAACAACGATTCAATAAATCAGTTCAATCCAACAGCGCCAGCGCCTGTGCGGTGACTTCCTGGATGCGAGCCCAGTCGCCGTTCTTGATCCATTCCGGATCAAGCATCCAGCTACCGCCCACGCACATCACGTTTTTCAACGCCATGTACTGCTTGATATTGGCCGGCCCCACACCGCCTGTTGGGCAGAATTTCACTTCGCCAAACGGGCCACCCAGCGCTTTAATCGCCGCCACACCGCCGCTGACTTCCGCCGGGAACAACTTGAAGCGGCGATAACCCAAACCGTAGCCTTCCATGATCCCGGAGGCGTTACTGATCCCCGGCAGCAGCGGAATCGAGCTGTGCACCGAAGCCTCCAGCAGGTCACGGGTAATACCCGGCGTCACGATAAATTGCGAACCCGCCACTTCGGCCGCTTCAAGCATATGACGATCCAGCACAGTGCCAGCACCGGTGCACAGTTCAGGCCGCTGCTCGCGCAGGACCTGAATGGCTTTGAGGCCGAACTCGGAACGCAGGGTCACTTCCAGTGCGGTCAAACCGCCGGCTGCCAGCGCATCGGCCAGCGGCAGAATGTCCTGTTCGCGAGCGATGGTGATCACCGGCAGAATCCGCGCCTTGGCGCAGAGGCTGTCGATGAGGGCAACTTTGTCCGCCATGGACACGGTCGGTTGAGGGCTTTTCATAGCGGCTGATCCTTGGCTCATGGGCACCAGTAAATCTCTAAAGTAGGTTGCAAAAACGCGCGAATCGGCATGGCGGCAACGTCGTCACTCGCCAGCGCGGCGCTTAAGGTGGTCAATTTCGAACTGCCGGAAATCGACAGCACGGTGTAGTGAGCCGTGGCCAGCAGCGCGCGACTCATGGTCAGGCGCTGGTGCGGCACGGTCGGCGCCAGCATCGGCCAGCAACGGCGGGTGCCGTCGGGCCGCAGGGCTTCGCTCAGGTTCGGGCTGTCCGGAAACAGCGATGCGGTGTGGCCGTCATCGCCCATGCCCAGTACCAGCACATCAATGCCTGGCAACTCTGCCAACTGGCGGTCGGCCAGTTCGGCGGCGTCTTCAAGGTTCGCGGCAACGTTATACAGGCTGAGAAACTTTGCCTTGGCCGCCGGGCCCTGCAGCAGGTATTTCTTCAACAGCCCGGCATTGCTGTCGGCGTGCTCCACTGGCACCCAGCGCTCGTCAGCCAGGGTGATGGTGACTTTGGACCAGTCCAGGCCTTGTTTGGCCAGGTTCTGGAAGAACGCCACGGGGCTGCGGCCACCGGACACCACCAGGGTCGCTTCGCCACGGGCACTGATGGCCGCGCGCAGTTGCTCGGCCACGTCAGTGGCCAAACCGTCCGCAAGCAGCACGGGCGTGCGGTACTCATGGGCAGTCACACCCTGAGGCAGTTTCAATTCAGATATCGCCATACCAAGACCTCCCATCCCGCGTGATCAGTGCTATTGAGCTCATCGGCCCCCAGGACCCGGCCGCGTACGGCTTGGGCGCATCACCGGATTTCTTCCACCCGGCGATCAACTGGTCACACCACGTCCACGCGGCTTCGATTTCATCTTTACGAACAAACAGGTTCTGATTGCCGTTCATGACTTCCAGCAACAACCGCTCGTAGGCATCGGGGATCCGCGCGCTGCGATAGGTGTCGGAAAAATTCAGTTGCAGCGGGCCGCTGCGCAGTTGCATGCCCTTGTCCAGACCCTGCTCCTTGGTCATCACACGCAAGGAAATACCTTCGTCCGGCTGCAGGCGGATGATCAGTTTGTTGCTGATCTGCAGGCGCTGCTCGGGGGCGAAGATGTAGTGGGACGGTTCCTTGAAGTGGATAACGATCTGCGACAGCTTTTGCGGCATGCGCTTGCCGGTACGCAGGTAGAACGGCACACCGGCCCAACGCCAGTTACGAATATCGGCACGCAGGGCGACGAAGGTTTCGGTGTCGCTCTGGGTGTTGGAATTCTCTTCTTCGAGGTAACCCGGCACCGGCTTGCCGGCGCTGTAACCGGCGATGTACTGGCCGCGCACCACTTGAGTGGTCAGGCCTTCCGGGCTGATCGGCGCCAGGGCTTTGAGCACCTTGACCTTCTCGTCACGAATGCTGTCGGCAGACAAGTCAGCCGGCGGGTCCATGGCGATCAGGCAGAGCAGTTGCAGCAAGTGGTTCTGGATCATGTCGCGCAGCTGGCCGGCCTTGTCGAAATAGCCCCAACGGCCTTCGATACCGACCTGCTCGGCCACGGTGATTTCCACGTGGGAAATGTAGTGCTGGTTCCACTGGGTTTCGAACAGGCTGTTGGCAAAACGCAGCGCAATAAGGTTCTGGACGGTTTCTTTGCCCAGGTAATGGTCGATGCGATAGGTGCGGTTTTCCGGGAAAAACTGCGCTACGGCGTCGTTGACCTTGCGCGAGGATTCCAGGTCCGAGCCGATGGGTTTTTCCAGGACCACGCGGGTATTTACCGCCAACCCGACCTTGGCCAGGTTTTCGCAGATCGCGCCATACACCGCCGCCGGGGTGGCGAAGTAGGCAATCAGGCGTTGTTCGGTGCCGGCCTTTTCGGCCAGGCACACATAGTCATCGGCTTTCATGAAGTCGACATGCACGTAGGCCAGGCGTGCGAGGAAGCGCGCTGCCACGGCTTCGTCGAGTTCCTTGCCGACGTATTTACGCAATTCTTTTTCGATATGGGCCAGGTGCTGTTGCTCGGAACCGGCTTCACGGGCCAGAGCCAGGATGCGCGTGTCGTCGTGCAGGAGCCCGGCGCCATCAAGTTGATAGAGGGCAGGAAATAACTTGCGCAGCGCCAGATCACCCAAGGCGCCAAACAGGGCAAAGGTGCAGGGTTCTACGGTTATCGAAGGCATGATGTTTGTTCTTTTATCAAGTTAAGCTACAAATACCTTTTTTCAAGGCATCACTCAAGGAAAAATGTAGTAATAACCACAACATTTTCCCGAAAAACGCATTCCGAGTGGTGGTGTTCAGCTACCCTCAGTAGGATAGGCCACCGCAAAGGGCCACTCGTCAGTTGACTGCCACCCTTTATTTGCATCGTCGCCCGAAGGAAAGACTGAATGGACCGCGTGCGAAATCTTCTGGAACAAATCCGGAACCGCCTCGAAGAATTGAACAAGGCCGAGAAAAAAGTCGCCGAGGTCATCCTGCTCAACCCGCAGCAGGCGACCCGCTTTTCTATCGCCGCCCTCGCCCAAGCCGCTTCGGTCAGTGAACCGACGGTCAACCGTTTCTGCCGTTCGTTCGGCGTCAGCGGTTACCCTGAACTTAAATTGCAGCTGGCGCAAAGTCTGGCCAGCGGCGCGGCGTATGTCAGTCGCGCGGTGGAAGCCGATGATAACCCTGAGGCCTACACGCAGAAGATCTTTGGCAGCGCGATTGCGTCCCTGGACAGCGCCTGCCAGGCCCTCGACCCGGCCCTGATCAGCAAAGCCGTGGATTTGTTGATCCAGGCGCGGCAGATCCACTTTTTCGGCCTCGGCGCTTCAGCCCCGGTGGCAATGGATGCGCTGCACAAGTTCTTCCGCTTCAACCTGGCGGTCACCGCACACGCCGACGTGCTGATGCAGCGCATGATCGCTTCGGTGGCGCACACCGGCGAGTTGTTCGTGATCATTTCCTACACCGGGCGTACCCGCGAGCTGGTGGAAGTGGCGCGTATCGCCCGGGAAAACGGTGCGTCGGTGCTGGGCGTAACCGCCGAGAACTCGCCACTGGCCAAGGCCAGTACCGTGAGCCTGAACATTCCGTTGCCCGAAGACACCGACATCTACATGCCGATGACCTCACGGATCATTCAGTTGACGGTACTGGATGTGTTGGCGACGGGAATGACGTTGCGCCGGGGTGTGGATTTCCAGCCGCATTTGCGCAAGATCAAAGAGAGTTTGAATGACAGCCGGTATCCGGTTGGGGATGAGTTTAACTAAGACTGCACACCGGCACCCTGTGGCGAGGGAGCTTGCTCCCGCTGGGCTGCGCAGCAGCCCCAATGAGGTCATTGCACTCTTCCAGAAAGAACTCGATCGCCTGTTTCAGGGCCGCTTCGCGCCCCAGCGGGAGCAAGCTCCCTCGCCACAAAGGGCCAACAGCATCACCGCTAAACCCCGGCCCGCGCCTGCAAACTCAGATGCGCCCGCTCCCCCGGTGCCAAACTCGCCGCAGCCATCGCCGACTCCACGCACACAAACCCCGATGCCTCGTTAAAGCTCACGCCCAATAACGGCCGGCTTCCCGGGTGCCACACCACGGTGTCGGCACTGTCGCCGGTGTCGATGCACAGCTCGCGCTGCCAGGCGTGGTCCTTGAGCTGCAATTCACCGTCATGCTGGAACACTCGCTGACAACCGCCATCGACTCGCAACTCACCTTCCTGCTGGCATACCTGGCGATTGAGCTGGTCGTAGCCTTGCGCCCCATCGAGCCCAGACAGCGCTACCTCATCAACGTGACCGATACGCCAATAGGCGTGCAAAGCATGGCTCAACTGGCACGGCAGCTCGTCCTGATGCTCGGTGCTCAGGCGCAGCTCCAGGGTTTCGCCCAGGTGAGCGTGCAAGTCCACCTGCCAGTCGCACAGTTGCAGTTGCCAGTGCAGGCGCACGCCATCGTCGTCGGTGCTGCTGTCGAGCAATTTCCAGTCGATCAGGCGCGCCCAACCATGGGACGGCCAGGCGTTTTCGCTCGGGTGACGCCCATACCACGGCCAGCACACTGGCACGCCGCCACGAATGGCGCCGACCTGTGGCCACTTGGCCGCACACCACAACCAGGGCTTTTGCCCGGTGGGCTGAAAGTGCAGCAACTGCGCGCCCTGGCGACTGAACACCGCTTGGCACAGCGGATGGTCAATCACCAACACATCGCGCATCTGAAAGCGCTCCCAGGCAAACACCGGCTGTTCGCGCAGGGATTTGAAAAAGCGTTGTAGAGGATGCTCTTGCATGTGCCACAGTCCTGAATTTCTTTACAGTGCTGCCCAAAAAAAGCGGGTAGCCATGGCTACCCGCAAAATGCGCACAGAGAGAAGGAGCTTATCGCAACAGCGTTAGAACACGGACTGAATTTTCAGGCCGGCAACCAGCGCGTTGTCGACTTTATCCACGCCGCCAGGCTGGACGACGTATTGCAGGTTGGGACGCACGGTCAGCCAGTTGGTAACGTGGAAGCCGTAGTTGATTTCGAAGTTGTACTCGGTTTCGCGGATCGGCGCGAACAGCGGGTTGTCGAAGTCGGTCACGCCATTGGCCACGTTGAGCAGCTCGGCGTTTTTCTTCACATCGTCGTTGACGTGCAGACGAGCGGCACCAATCCCGATATCGTCTTTTGGACGCGCATCGAACGGGCCTTTGTATACCAACATGATCGATTGATAGTTATCGACAGTATTGGTTTCTTTGTCGTGGAAAGTGGCGTTGGCAGCGATATTCAGGCCGCGCGACGCGTCGCCGTTATGCGTGGTGAGTTGCTGTTGCGCAACGAACCAGTAGCCTTTTTTGCTGCTGCGAGTACGAAAGCTTGCGCCAGTGGTGGCAGCATCGTTGCCGTTGACGTCTTCACGTACGTCGCTGGCATCGGCGGCGCTCTTGTAGAAACCTACACGGTATTCGCCCGGCAGGCTGTTGACCTTGGGCGACCAAACCAATTCCACCGGGATAACAGTGCCCTTGGTGCCGCTGCCGCTGAGTTTGAAGCCGTTGCCGTGCTCCAACTGCGATGGGTTCTGGTTGTACGCACCGATTTGCGCATACAGCTCAGGATTGATGTGGTATTTCACGCGGATAGCGGCCTGGGCCACCGGCCAGTTGTACCAGGTGCTGACATAGTTGCCGACCTGGGAGCCACAGAACGACAGGTTCTGGAAGTCGCACGGGAAGGTGTTGAAGTCTTCGCCTTCACCGAAGTAGCCGAGTTTCACGTCCAGCTTGTTATCGAACATCTGGTGCTGAATCCAGAACTGGGTCAAGCGCACCATGTGGCCACGGCCGTAGACTTCCATCGACGAACTCAGGGTGCCCGCGCGCGGGTCGCCAATGCGGTCGTTGGAGATGTTTTGGCCATTACGGTTGGTCAACTGGATCTTGGCCTGAGTGTTGTCCCAGCCCCACAGTTTCTGCAGGTCCAGTGCAACGCCCAACCCAAACTGGTCGGCGTAACGGCCAGTTTTGTCGTCGTTTGAACCGCCGCGCAGGTTGGCGCCCATCTCACCGACGTAATCAGCCTTGATGTCGATACCTTGCTCGATGAGCTTGGTACGTTCACCACCCCAATCACCAGTCATCCACTTGGAATCGGCGCTGAATGCATCGTCTGCCATCGCATTGGCGGACAATACCAGGGCTGCAGCTGCTGACAGTTGGCAGATCAGCCGGGTGTTGTTGTGTTGCTTTTTCATCCCTACATCCTCGTCTTTATTGTTATTAAACTGTTTTTATCTAACGCGGTTTACTTTTTTAGCTAAAACAACAAGTTATCCATTCAGGCGTAACGTTCAACGTCCCTTGAATTGGGCAACATTGCCGGCATGATCCTGTGCAGGCAACGAAGCTGTAGTGCCCAGGCGCTCGCCGGTCTTGGCGTCAAACAGCAGCACCTTGGACGGGTCGAATTGCAGCGTCAGGGTCTCTCCCACCTGCGGCGCCACATCCGGCGCCAGACGGCAGCAGACCTTGGTGTCATTCAATTGCACGAACACCAGGGTGTCCGGGCCAGTCGGTTCGGTTACCTGCACTTCGGCACGAATGCTCGAGGTGCTATTGCCCTCCCCCGTCGCCAGTACGATCTGTTCCGGGCGCAGGCCAAGAATCACATCGCGGTCTTCCAGGCCAGCGTCGTTCATGCTCAGCGGCAGTTCGCAACGGGCCTGGCCGCTGTCGAGCAGCGCAACCAGTCGGCCATCCTTGCGTTGCAGACGCAAAGGTACAAAGTTCATTGGAGGTGAACCGATAAAGCTTGCCACAAACAGGTTGGCCGGGTCGTTGTAAATTTCTTTCGGCGTACCAAATTGTTGAATGATGCCGTCTTTCATCACGGCCACTTTGTCGCCCAGGGTCATCGCTTCGATCTGATCGTGGGTGACGTAGACGGTGGTGGTTTTCAGACGCTGGTGCATCAGCTTCATTTCGGTGCGCATCTCGACGCGCAGCTTGGCGTCGAGGTTGGACAGCGGTTCGTCGAACAGGTAGATCTTCGGACGACGCGCCAGGGCACGGCCCATGGCGACACGTTGCTGCTGGCCACCGGAGAGTTGACCCGGCTTGCGGTTAAGCAGGTGCTCGATCTGCAGCAACTTGGCCACGCGCGCCACTTCGGCATCGATATCCGCCTGCGGCATCTTGCGGATCTTCAAACCGAATTCGATGTTCTCGCGCACGCTCATCGTCGGGTACAGCGCGTAGGACTGGAACACCATGGCGATGTCGCGATCCTTGGGGCTCATGCCGCTGACGTCCTGGTCACCGATCATGATCGCGCCACCGGTGATGGTTTCCAGCCCGGCGATGCAGTTCATCAGCGTGGATTTACCGCAACCCGAAGGGCCGACCAGAATCAGGAATTCGCCTTCCTTGATCGACAGTTCGATGTTCTTCAAGGTGTCGGGCAGGCCGGCGCCATAGGTCTTGTTTACATTGCGAAGTTCAAGCGTAGCCATGATTACCCCTTGACCGCGCCGGCTGTGAGGCCGCGCACGAAATACTTGCCTGCGATCACATAGACCAGCAGGGTCGGCAGCCCGGCGATCATCGCCGCTGCCATATCAACGTTATATTCCTTGGCCCCGGTGCTGGTGTTGACCAGGTTGTTCAGCGCCACCGTGATGGGCTGCGAGTCGCCACTGGAGAACACCACACCGAACAGGAAGTCGTTCCAGATCTGGGTGAATTGCCAGATCAGGCAAACCATGATGATCGGCGTCGACATCGGCAGAATGATCAGGCGGAAGATGGTGAAGAACCCGGCACCGTCCAGGCGTGCAGCTTTGATCAGCGCATCCGGAATGCTCACGTAGTAGTTACGGAAAAACAGCGTGGTAAACGCCAGGCCGTAGACCACATGTACAAACACCAGGCCCGTGGTGGTGCTGGCCAGGCCCATCTTGCCGAGGGTGAACGACGCCGGCAGCAGCACGGTCTGGAACGGCAGGAAGCAGCCGAACAACAGCAAACCGAAGAACAGCTGCGAACCACGGAAGCGCCAGAACGACAGCACATAGCCGTTCAGTGCGCCGATGGCGGTGGAGATCAATACCGCCGGAACCGTGATCTTTATCGAGTTCCAGAAGTAGCCATCGACGGTGGCCCAGGCCTTGACCCAGCCGATGCCGGTAACCACGGTCGGCCAGCTCAGCAGGTTGCCGGTGCTGATGTCTTCCGGGGTCTTGAAGCTGGTCAGCAGCATCACCACCAGCGGCACCAGGTACAGCAGCACGGCGATGATCAGCACAGCGTAGATCGCGATGCGACTCAGGCTGATGGACGGTTTGGAGGCGAGACTAGTCATTACGCTTGGTCCTCAGCTCGGAGTACAGGTAAGGCACGATGATCGCGAGGATCGCGCCGAGCATCAGGATTGCACTGGCCGAGCCCATGCCCATCTGGCCACGACTGAAGGTGAACGAATACATGAACATCGCAGGCAGGTCGGACGAGTAGCCCGGGCCGCCGGCGGTCATGGCCGCTACCAGGTCGAAACTCTTGATGGCGATGTGCGCCAGGATCATTACTGCGCTGAAAAACACCGGACGCAGGCTTGGCAGCACCACACTCCAGTAGATGCGCGGCAGGCTGGCGCCGTCGATCTGGGCAGCGCGGATGATCGATTGATCAACACCGCGCAGGCCCGCCAAGAACATCGCCATGATGAAGCCGGAGGCTTGCCACACAGCCGCGATCACCAGGCAGTAGACCACGCGATCGGGGTCGATCAGCCAGTCGAGACGGAAGCCTTCCCAGCCCCAGTCCCGCAGAAGTTTGTCCAGGCCCATGCCCGGGTTGAGCAGCCATTTCCACGCGGTACCGGTCACGATCATCGAGAGCGCCATCGGGTACAGGTAAATGGTGCGGATAAAGCCTTCACGACGGATTTTCTGGTCGAGGAAAATCGCCAGGGTCACGCCGATCACCAAGGTGATGCCGATAAACATCCCGCCGAACACTGCCAGGTTTTTGCTCGCGACCCACCAGCGGTCGTTGTCGAACAACCGCGCGTACTGCGCCAGGCCTGCCCATTTGTAGCTTGGCAGGAACGTGGAGGTGGTGAACGACAGCACGAACGTCCACAGGATGTAGCCGTAGAAGCCCACCAGCACGATGAACATGCTGGGCGCCAGCACCAGTTTAGGGAGCCAGCGCTGCAGTGCATCAAACGGCGAGGCCTTGCTGAACACAGCAACAGAACTCATGGGAAAATCCAGTACAGGGAAAAAGGACTACAGGAGCAAGCCTTGTGAGGGGTCAGGGGGTTTCCCCTCACAAGGACCAGCAGTGCTAACCGTTACTTGGCAGACTTGATCGCAGCGCCCAGTTTCTTGGCGGTGTCGGCTGGGTCAGCTTTCGGGTCGTTGATGAAGTTGGTCACGACATCAAAGAACGCACCTTGTACGGCCAGGGTGGTGGCCATGTTGTGCGCCATGCTTGGTTGCAGGCCGCCGGTCTTGGCATCCGCCAGGAAGTCTTTGGCTGCGGTCTGGGCGCAAGCGTCGAAACCGTACGAGTCCATTTTCTGCAGCATGTCGGTCCGAACCGGGATCGAGCCTTTGTTGATGCTGAAGACTTTCTGGAAGTTTTCACCCAGCACGATTTTGGCGATGTCCTGCTGACCGGCAGCAGTGCCTTTGTCTTTCTGCTTGAACACCGCCAGGGAGTCGATGTTGTAGGTGAAGGCTTTGTCGGTGCCCGGGAAGGCTACGCACTCGTAATCCTTACCGGCGACTTTCTTGGCGGCAGTCCATTCGGACTTGGCCCAGTCACCCATGATCTGCATACCGGCTTTGCCGTTGATGACTTTGCCGGCTTCGAGGTTCCAGTCCTGGCCTTTGCCGTCGACGTCCATGTAGGTCGCGACTTTCTTCAGCTCGGTCAGCGACTTGACCATTTCCGGGCCGGTCAGCGCAGCGTTGTCGAGGTCAACCAGGGCTTTCTTGTAGCCATCTGCACCCATGACCGACAGCACGACGGCTTCGAATACAGTGCTGTCCTGCCAAGGCTGGCCACCGTGGGCGAGCGCGATGAAACCCGCGGCCTTGAGCTTGTCGCCGGCTGCGTAGAATTCTTCGAGGGTGGTCGGGTTCTTGGTGATACCGGCTTTCTTGAAGACTTCCGGGTTGATCCACAGCCAGTTAACGCGGTGGATGTTGACCGGTACGGCAACGTAGTTACCTTCGTACTTCACGGTGTCGGAGACTTTCTTGTCGAGCAGGGAATCCCACTTCTCTTCTTTGGCGACGTCTTTGAGCACGTCAGTGTCGAGCAGGCCAGTCGACGCCCATTCCTGAATGTCCGGGCCTTTGATCTGGGCAACGGCGGGCGGGTTGCCAGCGACTGCGCGGCTTTTCAGCACGGTCATGGCTGTGGCGCCACCGCCACCGGCTACGGCACCGTCTTTCCAGACGAAGCCGTCTTTTTCAACTTGAGCCTTCAGTACGTCCACAGCTGCTTTTTCACCGCCTGAGGTCCACCAATGCACAACTTCAACCGTCCCTTTCGAGTCGGCGGCAAATGCACTGAGGGGAAACAAAGAGGCAATGGAAACAGCAACGGCGAGGCGATTAATCGCGTTCATCTGAGTACCTTTTCTTGTTGTTATGCATGCAAGTCTGGAGCTTGCGCTGCACGGAGTTTAAACAGGGATATTTGAGCCGCAGGTAACAAAGGGACGCACAAATGTCACCACTTGGTTACATAGAGTCCTCGACCCAGAGCGCTGGTCATGCTGGGAGCCAAAGGCAGTGCAGGCAGCACCACCGCTTGCCAGGCATGGTACAGGTCTGGTTTGCCACCCCAGATCTTCGCGCTGGGCGTGTTATGCGGGCTGAGTTCGTGGTGCCAGCTGCCGTTTATACGGTCGATAAAGCGGGTTTCGCAGAACTCCCAAAAGCGTCGATACCAGGTCTCGTAATGCAGTTCGCCGGTACGTTTGAGCAAGGCTTGGGCGGCAGCGCCGGCTTCGGCGTGGGTCCAGTGCAGGCGCTCGCGCACCACCGGGCGATAGTTCCAGTCCAGGGTGTAGACAATGCCGGGGGCACCGTCCACAGCCCACGCGTACTCGCAGGCACTGGCGAACAAACCCTTGGCGTCGGTCAACAGCCATTGCGGCGTGGCAAGCCCGGCTTGCAGGCGCGCGGCTTCCAGGTGCAGCACCAGCCGCGCCCACTCAAAACCGTGGCCGGGGGTGATGCCGTAAGGGCGGAAGCCATCAGCAGGATTGTCTTCGTTGTAGCCGAGCAACGGTTTCCAGCGCGCGTCGAAATGCTCGATGACCATGAACTGGTTGCCGGCCGCGTGGTTGTGGATAACCCGTTCGACGATGCGCAAGGCGCGGTCCAGCCAGCGCGTATCACCGGTCACATCGGCCAGGGCAAGGAAGGCTTCGGTGGCGTGCATGTTGCTGTTGGCGCCGCGATAGGCCTCAACGCCCGTCCAGTCCTGGGCGAAAGATTCGAGCATGACGCCCTCGTCTTCGCTCCAGAAAAACTGGTCGATGATATGCATGGCGTCGTTCAACAGGTTCTGTGCACCGGGCGCGCTGGCCACCACCGCCGAGCTGGCAGCCAGGGCCACGAAGGCGTGCAGGTAGGCCGCCTTGCCACGGTTGCCATCAAGGGCCTGGGGCGTGGCGAACCAGCCACCGTGTTGGCTATCGCGCAAAGGGCCACTGAGGGCGGTAACGCCATGCTCAACCAACTCGGCATAACCGGGCAGCCCCATGGCGTGGGCCATGGCAAAGCTGTGGGTCATGCGTGCGGTGTTCATGGTTTCGGCGTGGGCATCGGCCGGCAACTGGCCTTTGTCGTCCAGGTTGCCGAAACCGTCGGGGAGTCGCGAGGCTTTGGCGAATGTCAGCAGGCGCTGGCCTTCGGCGGCAAGCCAGGCGTAATGGGCAGGTGCGTTCAGCCAGCTGCTGGCAGGCAGTGGTTGCGTGGTCATGGGTAGCCCTTATTATTTTTTATGGGATGGCCGGAGTCTAAACAAGGGCGCGGTGGGGGCAAGTAACGAAGCGGAGGGGAAATGTCACAACGTTGTGACATTGACACGGACTGTGGCGAGCGGGCTTGCCCGCGCTGGGCTGCGCAGCAGCCCCTATTGGGAACGCCGCGGTATTTCTGAAAGTTATACGGCGCCCGTTTTGGGGTCGCTTCGCAACCCAACGCGGGCAAGCCCGCTCGCCACAGGAAGCCCGCCAACCGAAGTTCCGATCACTACTGGCGCAGCGGGGTGATCTTCGCCGGCGCGTTGAGTTGCTGCTGCAGGTTCTGCACCTGGCTCTGCAGCGTGGTGATGTTGCGCGTGGTCTGGATGCGGAACACGTCGAACTCTTTATTGGTCGGCGCATCGCTGTTGGCGGCCTGATTGTCCTGCGCGCTTTTGAGAACGATGAGGTCTTGCTCAAGGCGGGCGATGGCCGAGCTTGGGTTGCCCTGCTTCTTCAGGGCAGCGACGTCGGCGGACAACTCCTTGAAATCGCCTTGCGCAGCCTTAAGCGTGGCCACCGCTTCGGTCAATGCCTGCACCTGGCCTTGCAGCTTGGCATTGGCGGTCGACAATTCGGTGGTGCTGGCACTCATTTGTGCCAGCCGCTGATCAAGCTCGCTGGCTTGGCCAGCAACGCCGACTTGCTGTTTGCCCTGCTCCTGCAACTGCGCTTGCAGTTGCTGGATCTGCTGTTTCAGCGCTTCGCTGCCGTTGTTCACATTTGCCTCGCTGGCGACCACCTTGCCGGAGATATCCTGCAGGCGCCCCGCCGCTTCTTCGCTGATGCGCGCAAAGCTTTCCTGGGTCGCGACCAATTGCTGCCCCATCAGGGAAATCTGCTGGAAGCTCCACCATGCCAGGCCCGCAAAGGCGATCAGCAGCGCGCCGACCAACGCCCACAGCGGGCCGGTACTGGCGCTCTTTACCTTGACCACCTTGGTGTTGCGCGAGCGCACCGAAGTGGCGGGCGTCGGTTCGAAATCATCATCGTCCTCAAGATCAGCCCGCAGGCTGGGAACGTTGTCGAAATCGTCTTTAGCATCGTTACGCATGAATCAACCCTGAATCTATGAGATGGCTACCTGGAACGCCGAGCGATCGGAGTATAAACCGCGTTCACGCCGCACTGATCGACCCGGAACCCTGAATTCGGTTCCCGATGTGTTGCTGCTTGTGAGCTTATTTGAGGCCGGGATCCTGGGCCTTCCACCAACTGCAGAACTCATCAAGGGCAGTCCACAGACTGACCTTGGGCTCGTAGTCGAGATAATGCCTCGCCCGGCTGATGTCGAGGGTAAAATCTTTGTTCATCACCTGCATCCCCAGCCGCGACAGCGCCGGCTCCGGGCGCCCGGGCCACATCGCGCAGAATGCCTCGTTCAAGGCGGCTGCGCTGTAGGACAAACCGTAGGAGCGATACCGTGTGACCTGCGGCATGTCCATCTGGCGCATCACGTAGTTCACCACGTCCCACACCGGCACCGGCGTGCCGTTGCTGATGTTGTAGGCCTTGCCCAGCGCAGAGCCGGTGGCCAGCAAACTGCTGAGCAACGCTTCATTGAGGTTGTGCACACTGGTGAAATCGACCTTGTTGAGGCCGTCGCCCACAATCGCCAGGCGGTTCTTGCGCTGCATTTTCAGCAGGCGCGGGAAGATGCTCATGTCGCCAGCGCCGGTGACGAAACGCGGGCGCAAGGCCAGCACTTCCAGACCGAACTCCTGGGCACCAAAGACTTTTTGTTCCGCCAGGTATTTGGTGGCGGCATAAGGATGCTTGAAACGCTTGGGCACTTGTTCTTCGGTCAGGCCCAGGTGATCGCGCCCATCAAAGTAGATCGACGGCGACGACAGGTGCACCAGGCGCCCGACGCGCTGCTTGATGCAGGCCTCCACGACATTTTCCGTGACCAGCACATTGCCCTGGTGGAAGTCCTGATACTTGCCCCACAGCCCGACGGCGCCGGCGCAATGCACTACGGCTTCCACGTCACGGCACAGCTCGCGCACCAGGTCGGCGTCAGTCAAGTCACCCTGGATAAACTCAGCGCCACGCCGTATCAGGTGCTCCACACCTTCAGCGCGTCGCCCGTTGACCCGCACGTCCAGGCCCTGCTCCAGAGCGAAACGCGCGAAGCGCCCGCCGATGAAGCCGCTTGCGCCGGTGACCAGAATTTTCATTTGTTACCCCATGTTCTTTCGTTTTTCATCGCTGTTGCCTTGACGCCCGCTATCACTCCAACGGCACCAACCATTGACCGCATGCCTGGGCCAGATGGTCGGTCAACAGGCCCAACAGTTGTCCACCACTGCGCCAATGATGCCAGTACAACGGCACATCGATGGGCTTATCTGGCAATAGCTCAACCAATACGCCTTTTTGCAGCGCGTCGCGCACCTGCAATTCAGGCACCAACCCCCAACCCAGACCGGCCTCGGCGAGCCGGATAAACCCTTCGGACGAGGGGCATAAATGATGTTCGAAACCGCCGTCCACACCCAGGGATGCCAGATAGCGGTGTTGCAGGAAGTCATCCGGGCCGAACACCAGGGCGGGCGTTTTCGCCAGTTGATCAGCGCGCACGCCGTTCGGGAAATGCCGGGCAATAAAAGCCGGACTGGCCAAGGCCCGATAACGCATGGCGCCGAGCAACACACTGCGTGCGCCGGCCACCGGGCGTTCGCTGGCGCAAATACACGCGGCCACTTCACCGGCGCGCATGCGCTTGAGGCTCACGGTTTGGTCCTCCACCACCAGGTCCAGCAATAAATGCTGGTCGGCGCAAAAATCACCGACGGCCTCGGCCCACCACGTGGCCAGGCTGTCGGCATTCAAGGCGATGCGCAGGCGTTCGGGCATGCCCTCTTCGTCCAGCGCCGGCACCTGGCTTTGCAGGTCACGTTCCAGTAGCCGCACTTGTTGCACGTGGTTAAGCAGACGGCGGCCGATGTCGGTCGGCGTCGGCGGTGTGCTCCGCACCAACACCGGTTGGCCGATGCGCGCTTCGAGCAGCTTGATGCGCTGGGAAATCGCCGACTGCGACAACCCCAGCACCTGCGCGCCGCGTTCGAAGCCAGCCTGTTCCACCACCGCTGCCAGGGCAGAAAGCAATTTATAGTCGAACATCAGTTTCTCTAATGAGCGATGAGCAATAGTTGTTTTTCTTATACAGCGTGCCCCATGAGAATGACAGGCATCGCTTCTCTCTCTAAAGGAAACCTCACATGGCCGGCGAAACCGCCCTAGCGACCCTGCTGCGCAGCATGAGCCCGCATCTGAATGAGGGCGACTATGTGTTTTGCACCCTGCCCGACAACCGTATCCCCGACGGTTGCGACGTCATCGGCAGCTTTCGCGAGAAAGAAGGCCTGACGCTGATCGTTGAGCGCCAGCAGGCGGAACAAGCCGGGCTGACCTTCGATTACGTGGCGGCCTGGATCACCCTGAACGTGCATTCGGCGCTGGAAGCGGTAGGCCTCACCGCCGCCTTCGCCAGCGCGCTGGGCAACGCCGGCATCAGTTGCAACGTGATCGCCGGTTATTACCACGACCACCTGTTTGTCGGTCGCGCTGATGCACAGCGCGCCATGGATGTGTTGCGGCAACTGGCCGAAAACGCGGAGTAACCCTTATGTGGCAGAGCTACGTGAACGGGCTGTTGGTGGCCCTCGGCCTGATCATGGCGATCGGCACCCAGAATGCGTTCGTGCTGGCGCAAAGCCTGCGCCGCGAACATCACCTGCCCGTCGCGGCATTGTGTGTGGTGTGCGATGCCCTGTTGGTGGCGGCCGGAGTATTCGGCCTGGCAACGGTACTCGCGCAAAACCCGCTGCTGCTGGCGATTGCCCGCTGGGGCGGCGCGGCGTTCCTGTTGTGGTACGGCACGCTGGCGTTGCGCCGGGCGTTTTCGACACAGAGCCTGGCGCAAGGGGCCAACCTCAAGGTGCGCTCACTGCGCGCGGTGTTGCTCAGTGCCTTGGCGGTGACGCTGCTAAACCCGCACGTGTATCTGGACACAGTGCTGCTGATTGGCTCATTGGGCGCTCAACAAACCGAGCCGGGCGCCTACGTCGCCGGCGCGGCCAGCGCGTCATTTCTGTGGTTCGCGACCCTCGCACTTGGCGCAGCCTGGCTGGCCCCATGGCTCGCACGCCCGGCGACCTGGCGCCTGCTCGACCTGCTGGTTGCGGTGATGATGTTCAGCGTGGCCTACCAATTGATCAGCGCCTGAGAGATATTCCAAAACGCTCTGGAACCTCTATCCCACACAGTTGTTGCGTGGTTATGCCGCAACCCCGGTGCTATGATCCAGCCCCTGCGCCGCAAAGAGTACAAACTCCCCGGCGCTTGTTTGGCCGCCCGTGATCGGCCTTGCGCTCACCGCAACTGACCTGATTAGGAGAATCATCATGGCTTTCGAATTGCCGCCGCTGCCCTACGCACACGATGCCCTGCAGCCGCACATTTCCAAGGAAACCCTGGAATACCACCACGACAAGCACCACAACACCTACGTCGTGAACCTGAACAACCTGGTGCCAGGCACCGAGTTCGAAGGCAAAACCCTGGAAGAAATCGTCAAGTCCTCTTCCGGCGGCATCTTCAACAACGCCGCTCAGGTCTGGAACCACACCTTTTACTGGAACTGCCTGGCGCCAAACGCCGGCGGCCAACCTACCGGCGCGCTGGCGGAAGCCATCAACGCAGCCTTCGGTTCGTTCGACAAGTTCAAAGAAGAATTCACCAAGACTTCCGTCGGCACCTTCGGTTCCGGTTGGGGCTGGCTGGTGAAAAAAGCTGACGGTTCCCTGGCCCTGGCCAGCACCATCGGCGCCGGCAACCCGCTGACCAGCGGCGACACCCCGCTGCTGACCTGCGACGTCTGGGAACACGCCTACTACATCGACTACCGCAACGTGCGTCCAAAGTATGTGGAAGCGTTCTGGAACCTGGTCAACTGGAAGTTCGTGGCTGAGCAGTTCGAAGGCAAAACCTTCACTGCCTAAGCAACGCTTGCAGTAAAAAGAGCCCGGCCGTGTGCCGGGCTTTTTTATGGGCGATGAATAAGTGTTGATGTCGCAGGAACTGACTGCGTGGATTGCGCCACGCAGTCAACGTGAGGAATTCGCCTCTCGTACCTGTCGGAGAAATTACTATGTCCATTGGCGCACTAGCATCACTGCTCCCTATGGCTGGCGGTCTGGCCCAAGAGGGTCTGAAAGCCGTCACCGAGATCGCCAAAGTGGTCGGGCAACTGGCCAAGTCGCAGTCTGGCGACAAAGAAGGTGAAGGTGATCAAAACAAGATCGCGAACGAAGAGATGCACAACAAGGAACGTGTGAATTTCTCGGGCAACGACTCGGCAAGCAGCAACGTGAACATCAACATCGCGTAAAGACAGCCAAACCCTGCGGCGCACCCGCTGCGCCTGCGCGGTTGTCTCAGGCAGGCGGACTTACCTCCGCCTTGCCCCGGCGCCCAGCCTTCAAGTTCCCCGTCAAACCTGCCGATGCCCTAATGTTCCTTTGACTGCCATCACGAGATTGCCAATACTCATGGCATATTGAGGCTACCCGCACGGAACAAGGAATGACCCTTTGAAGCTGGAACTCAAAAACAGCTTGTCAGTGAAGTTGCTACGGGTTGTGCTGCTGTCGGCATTGATCGTGGGCGTAGTGCTGAGCGCGGCGCAGATCGTCTTTGATGCCTACAAAACACGCCAGGCCGTGGCGGGCGATGCCCAGCGAATTCTCGACATGTTTCGTGACCCCTCAACACAGGCCGTCTATAGCCTGGACCGCGAGATGGGTATGCAGGTGATCGAAGGCCTGTTCCAGGACGACGCCGTGCGCGTGGCCTCCATCGGCCATCCCAACGAAACCATGCTCGCGGAAAAAAGCCGTGAACTTCAGCAATCAAACACCCGCTGGCTGACCGACCTGATCCTCGGCCAGGAACGCACGTTCACCACGTCCTTGGTCGGCAAAGGCCCTTACAGCGAGTATTACGGCGACCTGAGCATCACCCTCGACACAGCCAATTACGGCAAGGGCTTTCTGATCAATTCGGTGATCATCTTTATTTCCGGCGTGCTGCGCGCCCTGGCCATGGGCCTGGTGCTGTACCTGGTGTATCACTGGCTGCTGACCAAACCGTTGTCGCGGATTATCGAGCACCTGACCTCGATCAACCCGGACCGGCCCAGCGAACACAAGATTCCCCAGCTCAAAGGCCACGAACGCAACGAACTGGGGCTGTGGATAAACACCGCGAACCAGTTGCTCGAGTCCATCGAACGCAACACCCATCTGCGTCACGAAGCCGAATCCAGCCTGCTGCGCATGGCTCAGTACGACTTTCTCACCGGCCTGCCGAACCGCCAGCAGTTGCAGGAGCAACTGGACCAGATCCTGATCGACGCCGGCCGCCGGCAGCGCCGTGTCGCGGTGCTGTGCGTGGGCCTGGATGACTTCAAAAGCGTTAACGAACAGTTCACCTACCAAGCCGGCGACAAATTATTGCTCGCCCTGGCTGACCGCCTGCGCGCCCATAGCGGCCGCCTCGGTACCCTCGCCCGCTTGGGCGGCGACCAGTTTGCGCTGGTGCAGGCCGATATCGACCAGCCGTATGAAGCAGCGGAACTGGCGCAAAGCATCCTCGACGACCTGGAAGCCGAATTCGCCCTGGACCTTGAGCAGATTCGCCTGCGCGCCACCATCGGCATCACGCTGTTCCCGGAAGATGGCGACAGCACCGAGAAGCTGCTGCAAAAAGCCGAACAGACCATGACCCTGGCCAAGAGCCGCTCACGCAACCGTTACCAGTTCTATATCGCCAGCGTCGACAGTGAAATGCGCCGGCGCCGTGAGCTGGAAAAAGACCTGCGCGATGCCCTGAGCCGCGATCAATTCCACTTGGTTTACCAGCCTCAGATCAGCTACCGCGACCATCGCGTGGTCGGCGTCGAAGCCTTGATCCGCTGGCAACACCCGGAACACGGCCTGGTGCCGCCGGATTTGTTCATCCCGCTGGCAGAACAGAACGGCACGATTATTCCGATTGGCGAATGGGTACTGGACCAGGCGTGCAGGCAATTGCGCGAGTGGCATGATCAGGGGTTCACCACTTTGCGCATGGCGGTCAACCTGTCGACCGTGCAGTTGCACCACACCGAGCTGCCGCGGGTGGTTAACAACCTGATGCAGATCTACCGCCTGCCGCCGCGCAGCCTTGAACTGGAAGTGACCGAAACCGGCCTGATGGAAGACATCAGCACTGCCGCCCAGCACCTGCTGAGCCTGCGCCGCTCCGGCGCGTTGATTGCAATTGATGACTTTGGCACCGGCTATTCGTCCCTGAGCTATTTGAAAAGCCTGCCGCTGGACAAAATCAAGATCGACAAGAGCTTCGTGCAGGACCTGCTTGATGACGACGACGACGCGACCATCGTGCGCGCAATCATTCAACTGGGCAAAAGCCTGGGCATGCAGGTGATCGCTGAAGGCGTGGAGACCGCCGAGCAAGAGGCCTACATCATTTCCGAAGGCTGCCACGAGGGCCAGGGTTATCACTACAGCAAACCGCTGCAGGCCCGGGAGTTGGCGGCTTATTTGAAACAGGCTGAGCGCGATAACGCGACGATTCTTTGAAATGACAAATCGATTCTGAATATTTCCCGCGTATAAGCCTTTACACAAAATGCAAATCTTTCGCATTATGTCGCAGTTTTTGCGCTCCCCCGCGCGCCCTATCAACAACCGAAGCAGGATGTTCGCCATGATTCGTATGCCCCTGGCCACCGCCAGTCTGCTGGCCATTGCCATTTCTCTCGCCGGTTGCGGCGAAGGTAAAGACAAGGCCGCCGCGCCTCAAGCGCCGACCCCGGCTGCCAGCACTACCGCTCCAGCGGCTGCCACGCCTGCCGGCCAGGTCGACGAAGCGGCCGCCAAGGCCGTTGTCGCGCATTACGCAGACATGGTGTTCGCGGTGTACAGCGACGCCGAATCCACCGCAAAAACCCTGCAAACCGCAATCGACACCTTCCTCGCCAACCCGAACGACGAAACCCTGAAAGCGGCCCGTACCGCCTGGATCGCCGCACGCGTTCCGTACCTGCAGAGTGAAGTGTTCCGTTTCGGCAACACGATCATCGACGACTGGGAAGGCCAGGTGAACGCCTGGCCCCTGGACGAAGGCCTGATCGACTACACCGACAAATCCTACGAGCACGCGCTGGGTAACCCGGGCGCCAACGCCAACATCATTGCCAACACCGAGATTCAGGTCGGCGAAGACAAGGTCGACGTCAAGGAAATCACCCCGGAAAAACTCGCCAGCCTCAATGAGCTGGGCGGTTCCGAGGCCAACGTTGCCACCGGCTACCACGCCATTGAATTCCTGCTCTGGGGCCAGGACCTCAACGGCACCGGCCCAGGCGCGGGCAACCGCCCGGCGTCGGACTACATGACCGGCGACGGTGCAACCGGTGGCAACAACGAACGCCGCCGCACTTACCTGCGCGCTGTGACGCAACTGCTGGTCAGCGACCTGGAAGAAATGGTCGGCAACTGGAAGCCCAACGTCGAAGACAACTACCGCGCCACCCTCGAGGCAGAACCTGCCATCGACGGCCTGCGTAAAATGTTGTTCGGCATGGGCAGCCTGTCCCTCGGCGAACTGGCCGGTGAGCGTATGAAGGTGTCCCTGGAAGCCAACTCGCCGGAAGACGAGCAGGATTGCTTCAGCGACAACACGCACAATTCGCACTTCTACGATGCCAAGGGTATTCGTAACGTTTACCTGGGTGAGTACGTGCGTGTTGACGGCAACAAGATGACGGGCCCGAGCTTGTCGTCGTTGGTGGCCAAGGCTGATCCGGCGGCTGATACGGCGTTGAAGGCTGATTTGGCGGCGACTGAGGCGAAGATTCAGGTGATGGTGGATCATGCCAACAAGGGTGAGCATTATGACCAGCTGATTGCAGCTGGGAATGATGCGGGCAACCAGATTGTGCGGGATGCGATTGCTGCGCTGGTTAAGCAGACGGGGTCGATTGAGGCAGCTGCGGGTAAGTTGGGGATCAGTGATTTGAACCCGGACAGTGCGGATCACGAGTTCTGATCAGTGTGGATTTGAAAAAGGCGACCTTTGGGTCGCCTTTTTTTATTGGTTGGGTGGGGGTTTGTGGGTGTGAATATCCGTTATTTGGGTAACGGCTGAAATCGGTTCCGCTCTTACAGCGGGTCACTTTTGGCAAACGCCCCAAAAGTAACCAAAAGGTC
>NZ_JAUTYR010000054.1:0-21954 GCF_041946035.1 Pseudomonas sp. AMR01 | reverse complement strand
ACCTGTGGGAGCGGGCTTGCTCGCGAACCGCCGCAGGCGGCCATTCACTTGGGAATTAAAGCCCCCGGCACCTGAATCACCCGGCTGGCCAACCGATGCCCCGCCATTGCAGCCTGCTCCGGCGACTCGCCCTGGATCCGACTGGCCAGATACGCCGCGCTGAACGAATCGCCCGCTGCCGTGGTGTCCACCACCTTCTCAACCTTCAGCGCCGGCACGCCGAAGCGCTCGCCCGCGCAGCGAATCAAACACGCATCAGCGCCACGCTTGAGCACCACTTCGGCAATCGCCGGGTACGCCGCAAACACCTGCTCGCTGTTTTCATAACCAAACAACGCGCGCTCGTCATCTTCGGTCAGCAAGGCGATATCCACCTCGGCCATGACGGCGTGATACGCCGCGCGCGCCACTTCAACGCTGGCCCACAGACGCTGACGGTAGTTGTTGTCGAACACCACTTTGCCGCCACGCCTGCGGGTTTCAATCAGGGTGTTGAGTAACCGCTCGCGGCCAACTTCACCGAGCACCGCCAGGGTGATGCCGCTGAAATACACCATGTCGTAGCCCGGCAATGCCGCCAGGATCGGCTCAGCCGCTGGCGTGGTGAAGCAGTCGCGCACGGCCGCTTCGTTGCGCCAATAGAGAAACTTGCGCTCGCCGTTGGCGTCGGTCTGGATGCAATACAAGCCCGGCAGGCGGCCGGGCAGGCGCTGGACCATGCCCAGGCCGAGGCCTTCGTCGGTCCATTGCTGGCACATGGCGTCGCTGAAACTGTCATCGCCCAGGGCGGTGACGTAATCGACGCTGGCGCTGCCGCCCAGCTCACGACGCAGGTAGACGGCCGTGTTCAGGGTGTCGCCGCCGAAGCTTTGGTGCAGGCTGCCGTCGGCGCGGTGTTGCAGTTCGATCATGCATTCGCCGATGAGGGCGATGCGCGGTTGGGTGGTCATGGTTGTTGTCTCGGGTGTTCTGGAGGGCCCCATCGCAGGCAAGCCAGCTCCCACATTTGAACTGTATTCACCGCTCAAAATGTGGGAGCTGGCTTGCCTGCGATGGCCACGACTCGGTCTAGAAGCAAGTATGCAAGGACTCAACCACCTGCAACTGCTCATCCACCAGGCAACCCACTTGCCACTTGTCGAAGGTCAGGCACGGATGAGAAGTGCCGAACGAAATGATGTCGCCGATACGCAGCTCCACGCCCGCCGCCACGGTCATGAACGCGTGCTGGTCCATCACCGCCGTGACTTTGCACGCGGTCATGTCATCGCCTTCAGCCGCCACAACGCCCGCCTTGTAGCGCTTTAGCGGCACCGGTAAACCGGCGTCGTAGGCCACGTCGCGTTTGCCCAGGGCAATGACCGCAAAGCCAGGCTCGGGCAGCGATTGCACATGCGCCCAGACTTCCAGCGCCGGGCGCAGGCCTTCGTTGAGGTCGCTGCGGCGGTCGAGGACGCAGCATTGCGCCTCTTTGTAGATGCCGTGGTCGTGGGCGACGTAACTGCCCGGGCGCAGCACACTGAGGAAGCGGCCAGCGGCGTTTTGTTCCTCGAACGATTCGGCGATCAGGTCGTACCACGCCGAACCCGACGCGGTAACGATGGGTTTGGGCAGGTCGAAAGAACCATTGTTTTGCAGGTCCACCGCTAACCGCACGAGGCTGGCGGCGAAAGCACGGATGCCGCTGATGGCATGCTCGCCGTGAATCACGCCTTCGTAGCCTTCGATGCCAGTGAGGGCCAACGCTGGCTGGGCCTTGATGGCCTTGGCCAGGTCGCGCACTTCTTGTTCGCTGCGGCAACCGCAACGGCCGCCCACTACGCCGTACTCAATCATCACGTTCAGGCGCAGGCCACGGGCGGCGAAGAACAGGCCCAGGTCGGCGACGTTGTCCGGGTGATCGACCATGCAGTGGAAGTCAAAATCAGGGTCAGCCAGCAGGTCTGCGATCAACGCCATGTTCGGCGCGCCGACCAGTTGGTTAGCCATTAATACGCGGCGAATGCCGCCGGCATAGGCGGCACGGGTTTGTACGGCGTTGGCTAGGGTAATGCCCCAGGCGCCCGCCTCGATCTGGCGCTGAAACAGCGCCGGCATCATGCTGGTTTTGCCGTGGGGCGCAAGCTGCGCGCCGCTCTTGCTGACAAAGTCCTGCATCCAGCGAATGTTGTGTTCCAGGGCGTCGCGGTGCAGCACCAGGGCCGGCAGGCTGACATCACGGACCAGATACGCACCAACGGCGGCGGCGCCTTTTTCAACGGCGTTGAAGGCGGACATGGAAAACTCCTATTCGTTAATGCGCCGGGCCAGGTTGTTGGCGCTGTCGATCAACACCCGGCGATAGTCGTTGTAATGTTTGATCGCGTCGGCGCGCGGGGCGACGATGCACAAGGTCGCAATGCTGACGCCGTGCGCGTCCCGCACCGGGGCGGCAAAGCAATGGGTAAAGGTGTCGGCCACGCTGTCGAAGGAAAAGAAGCCCTCGAGGGTGGCCTGACGGATTTGCGCCAGGAACGTCTCCAGCGGCAAACGCTGGCCGTCCGGCAGGATGAAGTCCTCGTCGTCGATCAGGTCGATGATTTGCTGATCGCTCAAGTGCCCCAGCAGCAGGCGCCCGGAGGCGGTCCACGGGATGGGCGCATTTTCGCCGATATCAGAGGAAATACGAAAATGCCGCTCGCCCTCGCGCATCAGCGCCACCGTGTATTTGCGCCCGTTGAGCAGGCACATTTGCGCGGTTTCGTGGGTTTGGCTGACGATTTCCTGCAAGGCAAAATCCGCCTCGCGGGTCAGGTCGAAATGGCGCAGGTGCGCCTGGCCAAGGAAGTACAGCTGGCGGCCGAGGTAGACGTGACCGTCCTTGCCCACCGTTTCGAGGATGCGTCGCTCAAGCAACGAGGCAACCAGTTCGTAGACCGTGGATTTGGGGCTGCCGATGCCGCTGGCGATATCATTCGGGCGCAGGGGCTGGCCGATTTCCTTGAGAAAGTCCAAGATATCGAACGCACGGTCGAGGCCTTTGGCGCGGCGTTTGATGGTGTCTTCGGTCATGGCAGTGTCGGTCCGGTTAAAAGGTGTTGCTATCAACACAGATCCCCTGTGGGAGCGGGCTTGCTCGCGAATGCGGTGTGTCAGTGAATGCATCTGTAATTGATCTACCGCATTCGCGAGCAAGCCCGCTCCCACATTGGGTATGTGGCGATCAAAAGATCTCTGCATTTAGCCTTTTTTCTTGTACGCCACGCAATCAATCTCGACCTTGCAATCGACCATCATGTTGGCCTGCACACAGGCACGCGCCGGGGCGTGTTCGGGGGTGAAGTATTCGCCGAAGACTTTGTTGAAACTCCAGAAGTCGCGTGGGTCTTCCAGCCATACGCCCACGCGCACCACGTCTTTGAGTTCGTAGCCGGCTTCTTCGAGAATCGCCACCACGTTGCGCATGGTCTGGCGGGTTTGCTCGACGATGCCGCCGTTGATGATTTCACCGTCTACCGCTGGCACCTGGCCCGAGACGTAGAGCCAGCCGTCCGCTTCCACCGCACGGGCGAAAGGACGAGGCTGGCCGCCGCCGGCGGTGCTGCCGGTGCCGTAACGAGTAATGCTCATAAAAATAACTCCTGATTAAAAACGAATATTCTTCAAAAATTCTGCCAGGCGTGGCGATTGCGGGCGTTCGAAGATGTCCTTCGCGCTGCCCTGCTCCTCAATGCGGCCCTGGTTCATAAACACGATCTTGTCGGAGACTTCATAGGCAAAGCGCATTTCGTGGGTGACCAGCAACATGGTCATGCCCTCTTCCGCCAGGCCCTTGATCACGCTGAGTACTTCGCCCACCAGTTCCGGGTCGAGGGCCGAGGTGACTTCGTCGAACAGCATCAGGCTTGGGTTCATGGCAATGGCGCGGGCAATTGCCACTCGCTGTTGCTGGCCGCCGGAGAGTTGGCCGGGAAAGTGGTTACGACGCTCCAGCAGGCCCACGCGGTCCAGCCATTTTTCGGCCAGCGCCACGGCTTCGTCCTTGCCCATTTTCTTGACCTTGAGCAGGCCGAGAGTGACGTTTTGCAGCGCCGTCAAATGCGGGAACAGGTTGAATTGCTGGAACGCCATGCCAGTCATGGCGCGGTGCTGGGAGATCACCCGCTCAGGGTGGCGCACGCGTTTGCCGGCGATTTCGCTGTAGCCGATAGACTCGCCGTCGAGGGTGATCTGCCCGCCCTGGAACTCTTCCAGCAGGTTGACGCAGCGCAACAGCGTGGTCTTGCCCGAGCCGCTGGAGCCGATCAATGTCACCACGTTGCCGCGCTGCATGGACAGGTCGACGCCCTTGAGCACTTCCACCTGGCCATATTGTTTACGCAGGCCGCGAATGTTCAGCAGCGGTTGTTCTTTTTGAGGTTGGTTCATGGCAAGGCCACCCGCTTTTCAATGTAGCGCCCGAATAACTCGATGGCGTAGTTGATGACAAAGAACAGAAACCCGGCGAACAGGTAGAACTCCAGGGTCATGAAATTGCGCGCGATCACTTGCTGGGAACTCAGCAGCAACTCGGCCACGCCAATCACCGACAACAGGGTCGAGGCCTTGACGATTTCCGTGGAGGAATTGACCCAGGTCGGCAGGATCTGGCGCAGCGCCTGGGGCAACAACACGTAGCCCAGAGACTGGTAGAACGTCAGGCCAATCGCCTTGCCCGCTTCCAGTTGCCCTCGGGGAATAGCTTGCAGCGCGCCGCGCACGATTTCCGACACGTGGGAGCCGCAGAACAGCGTCAACCCGACCGCGCCAGCCTGGAACGCGGTGATTTGCCAACCAAGCGCCGGCAGCATGTAAAAACACGCGAGCACCAGCACAAACACTGGCGTGCCGCGGATCAAATCGACATACAGCCGAAACGGCGCACGCATCCAGAACTTGCCGTAGGTGAGGAGCAACCCGGCAAGGATGCCGATCAGGGTGCCGAAAATAATGGCCAGCGCCGACACATACACACTGGTTTGAAAGCCCGCCCAAAGGGTATCCCGGGCGATCCACAACTCATGCAACCAGCTGGGGGACTCGTACATGCAAACCCCTCCTTAACGACGGATCGCCAGACGCTGTTCCAGGTAACGGAGCAGCATGGCAATGAGGTAACAGGCAGCCACGTAGAGCGCGGTCGTGACCATCCAGGTTTCAATCACCCGGTAGCTTTCGACGTTGATCTTGCGGGCGTAATAGGTCAGCTCCGGCACCGCAATCGCGGCCGCCAGCGAGGTGTCCTTGAACAGCGAAATGAAGTTGTTCGACAGCGCCGGCAGAACGTTGCGCAGCATCACCGGCACGGTGATGTAGGCACGGATGCGCCACTCGCCCAAGCCAATGGCCAGGCCGGCTTCACGCAACCCCTTGGGAATATTCAGCAGCCCTGCGCGGAAGACTTCGGTGAGGTAGGCACCGGCGTACGCCGACAAAGTGATGATGAACGAGGGGATTTTATCGAGACGAATCCCGAGCGACGGCAGTGCGAAGTAGATCAACAGGATCAGCACGAGGATCGGCGTATTGCGAATCACGGTCACATACACCGAGGCGAAAATTCGCAGCGCGCGGTGTTTGGACAGCATGGCAAACGCCATCATCAAACCGATCACGCAGCCAATGGCGATCGACAGCAGGGCCAGCTCAAGGCCCAGGCCGAGCCCCGCCAGCAAGCTGGGGAAATCGCGCCACACGGCGGCAAAGTTCAACTGATAGTTCATGGTCGGCAGTACCTGAAACGGGGCGCAACACGCTGCGCCCCCGGTTTACACATCACTTGAATTCAACAGGGAAACCGATGGCAGGTTCTGGCAAGTCCACACCGAACCATTGCTTGAACGAGGCTTTGTAAGTCGGGAACTCCACACCGGTCATGGCTTCATGCAGCGCGGTGTTGACGAAGTTCAGCCAGTCCTGGTCGCCACGCTTGACGGCGCACGCGTAGGTTTGCGGGCTCCAGGCGTAAGCCGGGCTGCGGTAGCGGCCTGGGTTCTGCACCATCAGGTACTTGACCGAAGACTGGTCGGTGGCGGCGGCATCGGCGCGGCCGGAGTTCACGGCCTGATACATCAGGTCGACGCTGTCGTACTGATCAACCTTGGCTTTTGGCAGCGCCTGGTGCACCAGTTCTTCGGCGTAAACGTTCTGCAGCACGGCCACGGTGACGCTGTCGCCGGCGGCTTGCAGGTCTTCGATTTCCTTGTACTTGCTGTTGGTCGGCAGCAGCAGGGCCACGCCTTCGCGGTAGTACGGCAGGGTAAAGGCAACCTGCTGCGCACGGCTGGCGGTGACAGTGATGAACTGGCAACTCATGTCGACCTTGTCGGTCAGCAGGTTGGGAATGCGTGCGTCGGAAGACTGCACCACAAACTCGACCTTGCTCGGATCGTTGAACAAGCCTTTGGCCACGATGCGGCCGATGTCGATATCAAAACCCTGCAACTTGCCATCCGCTCCCTGGAAGTGCCACGGCGCATTGGTACTGCCTGTACCCACGATGAGATGCCCACGCTTGAGCACATCATCGAGCTTGCTGTCCGCCGCATGAGCAACGCTTGCGAGGGAAGCCGATGCGGCGAAGAGAAAAACACACGCTTTAAACACGGAAGGTCGGTGATGCATGACAAGCACTCCAAGAGTTGTGTATTCCGCTATACCGGAACTTAGTATGTAACAACGGAATAGACAGCAGAAAGTGTGCCACACGCGGTAACAGAAAAATATGAAAGGTATAAAGCGCTTAAAAATCAACGGGGTAAATATTGATGCGCCATAGGGCGACAAGCCACCACGCGGAACACCATTGCTACCCAAAGCCCCAGACCTCGGTGACAGCCCCGATTGAGTGCGCAAACGCGGTGTTACAGCGCACCTTCCGGGCGCGCGCCTGGGCGTGGAAAAATCCCGGCGCTGGGCTAGCCTTTGCACATCCCTGTCGATAAGGATCGCGCCCCGATGAAACCGAGCCTCGCCCTGCTCCTGATCTGTTTGTGTGTCGCTGGCAATGCGTCGGCGAGTAACGACCGCCGTGAATGCAAGGAAGAACTGCGCAAACTCAAGGAAGCCTTCAGCACCAACTACACCAGCCAGAACCACCACGGCTATCGCAAGGCCAAGGCCTCCAGGGACAATGAGGAATACAGAAAATGTGCGAGCCAGGCACGCAAGGCGCGGGAACGCGTGGAGCGCGGGACCGACGCCTGAACGGGGCTACCTGTCAGAGTTGACAGTAGACGGGGGTGATCTCTGGATTTAGCGTAACAGGCAGACCCATTTGGCTTGGCATACAGGGAGATCATCATGGGAAGTGCAAGCGCTGTTGATTACTTCAACGAATACCAACTGGCTCTGAAACACCATGAGTGGGTGATCGTGTTATTCAAGTCTCAATACTGCGAGGCGTGCGTGGGGGTCGGCCCACTCTTTGAAAACGTGGCCGAAAAATATGCTGGCCGCGTGAAAGGCCTGGTTCTGGATACGGAGACTATCGCGAAAGTTGAGGGGGTGGATGGCACCCCCACGCTGGTGGTTTACAAAGATGGCAAGGAAGTCGAGAACCATAAGGGGATCGGTGATACGGGTGAACAGCAACAATTCCTGGAGGACGTTTTCAGCCGCGTCGCCCCCCCCCTTAAAACCCCATCGACTGGTACTGACAGGTTGCTATCAGGCGAGGGTTAACTTAGACCGCACGCGCCATGATTACCTGCGTCACCCGCCGCTCCTCCACCGCCGCCACCGTCAGGCGCCAGCCTTCATGCTCGAGGCTGTCGCCTACCCTTGGCAAACGGTCCAGCAAGCTCATCACCAAACCCGCCAGCGTCTGGTAATCCTCGCTGGGCAGTGCCTTGAAGCCCGTGCGCTGGCTAATCAGGTTCAGGTTCAAGGCGCCGTTGGCACGAAACCCCTCCCCCTCCTCGACAATGTCCGGCCCTTCGATTTCACTGGCATCCGGCAGTTCACCGGCGATGGATTCGAGAATGTCGGTCATGCTCAACACGCCCATGAAGTCGCCGAATTCGTTGATCACAAAGGCGATGTGGGTCGACTCCTGGCGCATCTGCTCCAGCGCATTGAGGATCGAAAAGCTCTCCAGCAGGTTGATTGCCCGACGCACCAAATGCTCGAGATTGGGTTCATTGCCGGCGAGATATTCCTTGAGCAACTCCTTTTTATGCACGAAACCCAAGGGCTCATCGACAGCACCGTTGCGGATCAATGGCAGTCGGGAATAGGACGAATGCATCAATTTCAGGCGGATAGTGTCGGGATCGTCCGCCAGATCAATACAGTCCACCTGGGCCCGTGGTGTCATCAAGGTACGGATCGGCCGCTCGGCCAATTGCAGCACGCCGCTGATCATCACGCGCTCGCGTCGATCAAACAACGGGCCCTGGTTCGCATCCGGCTCGCCGAGCAAATCGGCCACCTCATCATCCACACCTTCTACGGCCAGGCTGCGGCCGCCCAGCAAGCGCATCACCGCATGGGCCGTGCGCTGACGCACCGGCAACGTGCCTTGCGCCGACTTCTTGCGACGGGCACGGGCGATCTGGTTGAACACTTCGATCAGAATCGAGAAACCAATCGCCGCGTACAGGTAGCCCTTGGGAATATGAAAACCCAAGCCTTCGGCGGTCAGGGCAAAACCGATCATCATCAAAAAGCCCAGGCACAGCATGATCACGGTCGGGTGCGCGTTGACGAAACGGGTCAGCGGCTTGCTCGCCACAATCATCAGGCCGATGGACACGATCACCGCGATCATCATCACCGCCAGTTCGTCCACCATGCCTACGGCAGTAATCACCGCATCAAGGGAGAACACCGCGTCGAGCACCACGATCTGCGCCACGATCGGCCAGAACATCGCATACGCCACGTTGCCGCTGCGCTGAGCTACATGGCCTTCAAGCCGCTCGTGCAATTCCATGGTGGCCTTGAACAGCAGAAACACGCCGCCAAACAGCATGATCAAGTCACGGCCCGAGAAGCTCTTGTCGAACACCTCGAACAGCGGCTGAGTGAGGGTCACCAGCCAGGAAATACTCGCCAGCAAGCCCAGGCGCATCAGCAATGCCAGGGACAAACCGATCAGCCGCGCCCGGTCGCGCTGCTCTGGCGGCAGCTTGTCCGCCAGGATCGCGATAAACACCAGGTTGTCGATGCCAAGCACCAGTTCCAGCACAATCAACGTCAACAGGCCAAGCCAAGCCGTAGGATCCGCTAACCATTCCATTTATAGAGCCTCTTTATAATTTTTCAGAATGCCGGACACGGCAAAACGCGATCAGTGGACCGGGAAGAGGTTAGCAATCGGAATACGGGGTGCTTCAGCGGGAACAGCGGCAGCGGATGTCTTGGAGAAAGACGACTGGGAGGCTCCGATAGGGTGTTCATGCAAGTCCTGCAATGGCAAAAGGACTCAAATCGTACAACCGAAACACAAATTTCCCACAACGCAAAACTATTACAAAATCTGTACCCAAAGGCCTGTGCAAAACCAGTGTGGGAGCGTGCTTGCTCGCGAATGCGCAGTGTCAGTGTATGAATCTACTGACTGACCCACCGCCATCGCGGGCAAGCCCGCTCCCACATTTGGACTCGCTACATTCCTGGCTTTACCAGAAACGCTGCTGAGTCAAACGGCTCCACCAGGTCAGCAACACCCGGTCCACCGAGCCGCTGGCCGCCAGGCCCACGCGCTCTTGCAGGCTTTTACGCTCGGCGTAGTGCAGGTGGAACACCTCGGCGGTCTTGGCTTTGGTTGCCAGGTATTCATCGCTGGTTTGCAGCTCATCCACCAGTTGCTTATCGAGGGCTGCAACCCCCAGCCACACTTCGCCGGTCGCTACGTCGTCGATCGCCAACTGTGGGCGATAACGCGACACGAAGTTCTTGAACAGTTGGTGGGTGATGTCCAGGTCTTCCTGGAACTTCTCGCGGCCCTTCTCGGTGTTTTCGCCAAACACGGTCAGGGTGCGTTTGTACTCACCGGCAGTCAGCACTTCGAAGTCGATATCGTGCTTTTTCAACAGGCGATTCACGTTGGGCAACTGGGCGACCACACCGATGGAACCGAGGATCGCGAATGGTGCGCTGATGATCTTCTCGCCGATGCACGCCATCATGTAGCCGCCGCTGGCTGCGACCTTGTCGATGCACACGGTCAACGGCACGCCCGCCTGGCGGATACGTGCCAGTTGCGAAGACGCCAGGCCGTAGCTGTGCACCATGCCGCCGCCGCTTTCCAGGCGCAGTACCACTTCGTCTTTGGGTGTGGCGAGGCTCAGCAGCGCAGTGATTTCATGGCGCAGGCTCTCGGTGGCCGAGGCCTTGATGTCGCCGTCGAAATCCAGCACGAACACCCGTGGCTTGGCCTCGGGCTTGTTCTTGCCTTTTTTCTTTTCGGTTTTGCTTTCGGATTTGCGCAGGGCCTTGAGCTGGTCCTTGTCGAGCAGGCTCGACTCCAGGCGCTCACGCAGGCCCTTGTAGAAATCATTGAGCTTACTGACCTGCAATTGGCCGGCGGATTTGCGACGACCTCTACTGCGCAGGGCGGCGAAGCTGATCAGTACCACCAGAATAGCGACCACCAGGGTGACGGTCTTCGCCAAAAAGCTCGCGTATTCGGCCAAAAAATCCATATTTCTCCTTACAAGTGCAGTGCGCCAGGCGCGGATCGCCCCAGCATACCGAGGGCACGGCGTTCCAGCCAGTCATCAAACCGCCACCAAAGGGGCTCTAACGGGCTTTTAAAACAAGCGTATGTTTTTTCATTGACAGCTCGCAGGCATCCTCCTAACCTCGCCAGACTTTCAACGTACCGGGAAACGGACGTGGGTAGCATCTATCTGATTCGACATGGCCAGGCCTCCTTCGGTGCAGACGACTATGACGTCCTGTCGCCCGTCGGCGTGGAACAGGCGCAAGTGCTCGGTCGTCACCTGGCCGACCTGGGCCTGACTTTCGAGCGTTGCATCGCCGGCGACCTGCGTCGCCAGCAGCACACCGCCGCCGCCGCCTTCGATCAATACGCCGCCCTTGGCCTCCCGGTGCCGCCCCTTGAAGTCGACAGCGCCTTCAACGAATTCGACGCCGAAGCGATTATTCGCGCCCTGCTCCCCGACCTGCTCGGCACTGAACCCCACGCCGTGGACGTGCTGCGTAATGGCGCGCAGAACCGCAGCGAATTCCAGCGCATCTTCGCCCTGATCATCGAACGCTGGCTGGCCGGCACGTATGATCCACCGGGGCTGGAAAGCTGGCTGGGGTTTGTAGAGCGCGTGCAAGGCGGCCTGCAACGCATTCTGGAAGCGGCGGATAACGCCGACAAGATCGCCGTGTTTACCTCCGGCGGCACTATTACCGCCCTGCTCCACCTGCTGACCCGAATGCCTGCCGCCCAGGCCTTCGAACTGAACTGGCAAATTGTTAACACCTCGCTCAACCAGCTGAAATTTCGTGGTCGCGAGGTGACCCTGGCTTCCTTCAACAGTCATACCCACTTGCAGCTGTTGAAGGCGCCGCAGCTCATCACATTCCGATGATGTGCGGCCAACCGTGACCCCAAGGTCACTGGACTCTACCCAAAAGGATCGAAACCATGACTGACGTAGCCAAAGCTGTAGAAGCAATGAAAGCCAAATTCAACCCGGCCGCGGCTGATGGCCTGGACCTGATCTTCGGTTTCCGCATCGACGAAACCAAAAACTTCTCATTAGTCGTTAAAGACAAGACCTGCGAACTGCAAGAAGGCGAAAACCCTGACGCCCAAGTGACCCTGGTCATGGACAGCGAAACCCTGGAAGGCATCGTCGACGGCTCGACCGATGGCATGCAGGCATTCATGGGCGGCAAACTGCGCACTGAAGGTGACATGATGTTGGCGATGAAGCTGAGCGAACTGTTCCCGACTTGATAACAGCGCGTTCAAAAAAAATCCCGCCAATGGCGGGATTTTTCATTTCACGGCCATGATAACCAATCAGCGGCCCACAGCAGCGTCGACTTTCTGGAACTCCTCCAGGTACACGGGCTTGCCTTCCGTGCCGTGGCGGTTAATCAGCATCCCTTCACCCAGTCTCCACTTGAATTCTCCGGACTCCAAGTCCCGGCCAACCACAACCAAGTACTTGTTGCGGCCCACGCGCACATACACGTTGTAGCAGTCAATCGGTTGGTCAGCCGTCATGAAGAAGCTATAAGCGTAGCGTGCTCGACGTGTCAGTTCAGGCCACTGGTTTTCCAGCACCGTGGAATCGCCTGTTTCACCGAAGTTGTCTATTGCACGGATGGCTTGTTCGACCAGCGCATCATTTTCACTGGCGCTGAGGAGTGGCGGCTTGATCCGGGTCATTTTGCGCAACGAATCAGGGTCTACCTCCAACTCTTTTTCGTCATCCGTAAGCGTAACGGCGTCAAGACGGTAGGTGCCATTTTTGACCCACTTCGCCGCATCGGCGCTGCTGGACTCCTGACACTCCAAGCACATTGCCCTCGTCGAGGCTGCACTGGCGCCGCCAGCGTACAGGTACGCGACTAAAACACCGGCGCCAATCGCCAAGGCGCTGAAGAGTTTGACGGGGGATAACGCAGTGGCGTTATTCGCCATGATCTACATCCTTGTAAGGGCTGGGCCGGCGAATTTACCCGATTCAGGCCTTTAACGGAACATGCAGCAACAACGCCACCAACGCAGTCCATCCCGTCTGATGCGAAGCCCCCAAGCCACGCCCGGTTTCCCCATGGAAATACTCATGGAACAACACCAGATCGCGACTCGCCGGGTCCGCCTCCAATTGCGCATACCCCGCCATCGACGGCCGCACGCCGTTTTCATCGCGTAGAAACAATCGCGTCAGACGTTGACTGAGGCTGTCCGCCACCTCTTCCAGAGACGCCAGGTAACCGCTGCCCGTCGGGTACTCCACCGAGAAGTTATCCGCGTAGTAACGGTGAAACTCACGCAGCGATTCGATCAACATGTAGTTCACCGGCATCCACAACGGCCCACGCCAGTTGGAGTTGCCGCCGTACAAGCGTGAATCAGATTCGCCGGGCTGGTAACGCGCAGAGAGCGTGTCGCCGTTCATCTTGAGCGCCAGCGGTTGCTCGGAGAACGACTTGGACAAGGAGCGCACACCAAAGGCCGACAGGAACTCGGTGTCATCGAGCATGCGCCGCAGCAGGTCCTTGGTACGTTCGCCCCGCAACAGCGCCAGTAACAGGCGGTTGCCCTGCCCCGGCTCGTTCCAGCGCGACACCAGTTTGGCCAGGTCCGGCCGGTGTTTCATGAAACCCAACAAGCGTTCGCGCAACCCCTCCAGCCCTTCGTGTTCACGCTGCTCCAGCACCAGCACCGCAAACAGCGGCATCAGGCCGACGATGGAGCGCAGGCGCACCGGCTCGTTCTGGCCGTCGGGACGGTGCAGCACGTCGTAGAAAAACAGGTCCTGCTCATCCCACAAGCCTTCGGCTTTGTCGTCGACGCGGTTGATGGCGCCGGCAATATAGAGGAAGTGTTCGAAAAACTTCACCGAGATATCCACGTACACCGGGTTGCGCTTGGCCAGTTCCAGGCCGATGCGCATCAGGTCCAGCGCATAGGCGGCCACCCACGCAGTGCCGTCGGCCTGATCCAGCTGATAGCCCGGCGGCAGCGTGGCCGAGCGGTCAAACAAGGCGATGTTGTCCAGGCCCAGAAAGCCGCCCTGAAACAGGTTGCGCCCTTCGGCGTCCTTGCGGTTGACCCACCAGGAAAAATTCAGCAGCAGCTTGTGGAAAATCCGCTCAAGGAAATCCATATCGCCTACGCCGGTCAACGCTTTGTCATGCTGATACACGCGCCAACTGGCCCACGCATGCACCGGCGGGTTGGCGTCGTCAAAGCGCCATTCATAGGCCGGCAACTGGCCGTTGGGGTGCATGAAGCGGTCTTTCACCAGCAGCAACAATTGTTGCTTGGCATAGCCAGGGTCGATCAGCGCAATCGCCACCGCCTGAAAGCCCTGGTCCCATGAGGCGTACCACGGGTATTCCCAAGTGTCGGGCATGGACAAGATGTCGAAGTTCGACAGGTGCCGCCAATGGGTATTGCGGATATGCAGGCGCTCGGGCGGCGGCGCGGGTTGAGCCGGGTCGCCGTCGAGCCATTGGTTCACGTCGAAGTAGTACAGCTGTTTGGACCACAGCAAACCTGCGAGGGCCTGGCGCTGCACATTGCGCGCATCGTCATCGGCAATGCCTTGTTGCAGGGCTGCGTAAAAGTCATCAGCTTCCTGACGGCGCGTCTCAAACAACTTGCGTGCGTTGACCTCGGGCGCATCCGTAGGGGCAAAGCGCAGGTACAGGGTTTTGCTTTCCTGGCCCGCCAGTTCGAGGGTGAACCTTGCCGCCACCTTGGTGCCCGCGTCGCGGCGAATCGCCGATTGAACGCCGTCCACCACGTAATCGTTGATGCCATCCTTGAATGGGCCGGGCGCAGGTTGGCCATCCAGCTTCGGGTAGTTGGTTTCGTTCTCGCAGAACAGCCATTCCACGCCGTCCTGGCCCCAGGCGCTGAAGTGGCGATCAGGCAGTTCGTGATGACGGGCCAGCACCTGATTACCGTCCAGCGTCAGCCGTGGCTTGGCGGCGTCAACAAACCAGCTCCAGTCATTGCGCGCCCATAACTGGGGCAGCACCTGCAGGCGTGTTGGCTGGTCGGAACGGTTGTGCACGGTGACCCGCATGAAAATATCGTCGGGCTGGTGCTTGGCGTATTCGACGCTGACATCGCAATATCGATTGTCTTCAAACACCCCGGTGTCGAGCACTTCGTACTCGGCATCTTCCAGGCCGCGCCGGGCGTTTTCGCCTATCAGGTCGGCGTAGGGAAAGGCGGCGTGCGGGTATTTGTAGAGCATGCGCATGTAGGCATGGCTCGGCACGCCGTCGACGAAGAAGTACAGTTCCTTGACGTCTTCACCGTGGTTGCCTTCGGCGTTGTTCAAGCCAAACAGACGTTCCTTGATGATCGCGTCGCGCTCGTTCCACAGGGCCAGGCCCAGGCACCAGCGTTGCGCCTTGTCGCTGAAACCGGCCAGGCCGTCTTCGCCCCAGCGGTAGGCGCGGCTGCGCGCATGTTCATGGGGGAAGTACGTCCAGGCGTCGCCGTCTGCGCTGTAGTCTTCGCGCACCGTGCCCCACTGACGTTCACTTAAATAAGGGCCCCACTCGCGCCAGCGTTCGGCGTCCGGGGTGGCCAGGCGTTGGCCTTCGATCGTTTCAAGGATGTGGGTGGGCGTGGCCGGCATCGGGTCCTCCATCACTGACACAGTGGCGGCCAGTGTAAAACCCATCAGCCCCTGGATGCACATGAAGAGTCACCCATGTGCCAAAAAGACTGAAGGCCGCTGTTTAGGCGGCCTTCAGTTTTCCAGCTCTCCAGAGGGGGAGATTCGCAGCGCGTTCTTAGAAGAGCGCGTAGGTGTAGTTGAAGATCAGGCGAGTTTGGTCCTGATCGGCCGTGCCGGTGTTGTGGCCCTTGTAAGTACCGGTGCGGAAGGTGGTGCCGAAGCCTTTGAGCGGGCCTTGCTGCACGACGTAATCCAGACGGAAGTCGGTTTCGTTTTCTTTCTGATCGGAGCCGCCAGCCACTTTGGACTTGATGTCGGTACCGTCCAGGTAAGCCACGGACGCTTTCAGGCCCGGTACAAAGGCTTTGAAGTCATAGGTGTACTGACCGAAGTTGACTTGCTCGCCCGCGCGGGAGAATTGGCCAACCACGGCGTCGGTGAACAGGTAGAAGTCGCTGCCGCCCGCGCCTTGTGCTTGTGGGTCAGCGATGCTGCCCTGGTTGACCCAAACGAAGCCACCGTCATCACTCACGCCGATGTGGCCGAGCATCAGACTGCTGCCGCCCAATTGGTAGGTGAACGCGGCGCTGTAGGTTTTGTTGTCCACTTCGCCGGCGTGTTTGGCAAAGCCGCCGTTGTTGTTGAACGCGTAGCCAGCCGAGCCGTTCTTGCCATCGCTGGTGCTGTCGAAATAGCGCAGGTCAGTCTTGAACGACTGATCGTTGCCCAGCGGCAGTACGTGAACCAGGCCGAAGTAGTTCTGTTTGTAGAAGTCTTGCAGGTCGGCGTAGTAGTACTGCAACGTCAGATTTTTAGCGATGGCGTTGTCGGACGAACCAAACGGTTTGTAGTCCAGGCCACCGAACTTGAAGCTGTCGCTGTCACGGGTGCCGCCGGCAACGCTCAAGCCTGTGGAGTTGCTGGAAGCACGGCCTTCGGCGCGGTTCAGCTCACCACCGGTGAAGGTCACGTTCGGGATGTCGCTGGAGGTCAGGATGCCGCCGTCAAAGGTCTGCGGCGCAACACGGCTGTCGTTCGATACCAGGATAGGCAGCACCGGGGCCAAACCACCACCGACGTGCAACTCGGTCTGGGAAATGCGGAACTTCACGTTACCCGCAGCACGACCGAAAGAATCAGCCGGCTCGGTGCCGTTGTTTTTGGTTGGGAAGAAGCTGTTGCCGTTACCCGCCAGGCCTGGGCCTGCGGCGTGGCCATCGCCACCGTCCAGGCGCAGTGCGCCGAACGCCATCACGTCGAAACCGACGCCGAGGGTGCCTTGGGTGAAGCCGGATTTGTAGTCAAAACGCAGCAGTGTTGCAGCTTCGCGCAAATCGTTGTTAGTCCCCGAACGATTGTCTGCGTTGTAGTACATGGACCGCGAGCTGATCGCTGCGTGGCTGTCTTCCAGGAAACCGCTGTGACCGGTACCTGTGCCCAGAGAGCCGAGTCCAAAATCATCGGCGCAGGCTTGTTGTGCAAGCACGGCGGCGGTGATGGATAACGCCAGTGTAGAAATTTTCATTAACGACGGCCCCTAAACATATTTTTATGTGCGGTGTGTGCAGAACAGCTTTCATCCCTAACAAACGTGACGATTGTTTCATGACGACCTCGGCGCACCTCGTGAAGAATTTTTTAGAAATAGCCCTCAAAAATGAAATTTCTCGTCCGGCGTTTTTTGTCATATTTGCGTCATTTCAGTCATTTGCAGAATGAAGTCCTGAGGATTCTTCGTTTGCACACAGGCGCACAGCCCAACAAAATCCAGAGAACGGTCACGCCCTTCTCTACAGCGTTCAGGAATTTTTCTATGCCAACCGCCGCTTTTGTCAGCCCCGATGACATCCGTAAAGGCTTCTCCAGGGCCATGTCCGACATGTACCGAGATGAAGTTCCACTTTACGGCGCGCTGATGGCGCTGGTGGCCGACACCAATGCCCGGGTTTTGGCCAGTGATCAGGGCCTGGCCCAGCACCTGCAACGCACCGGGGAAATCACGCGACTGGACATGGAACGCCACGGCGCCATCCGCTTGGGCACCGCTGCGGAACTGGCCACTCTCTGCCGCTTGTTTGCGGTGATGGGCATGCAGCCGGTGGGGTATTACGACCTGACGCCAGCGGGCGTGCCGGTACATTCCACCGCGTTTCGCGCCGTGCATGAACACGCACTGAACACCAGCCCGTTTCGCGTGTTCACCTCGCTGCTGCGCCTGGAACTGATCGAAAACCCTGAACTGCGCGCCTTTGCCGACAGCGCCCTGGCCAAGCGCTCGATCTTCACGCCCGGCGCGCTGGCCTTGATCGACAGTGCTGAAAGGGACGGTGGCCTCAACGCTGAAGACGCGAATGAATTAATCCGCCAGGCCCTGGAAACCTTCCGCTGGCATCACACCGCTACCGTCACCGGTGCGCAGTATCAGCAACTGAGCGACCAGCATCGGCTGATCGCTGACGTGGTCGCCTTCAAAGGCCCGCATATAAACCACCTGACCCCGCGCACCCTGGATATCGACCAGGTCCAGGCGGCCATGCCCGGCAAAGGCATCACGCCAAAAGCGGTGATCGAAGGCCCGCCCCGCCGCCACTGCCCGATCCTGCTGCGCCAAACCAGCTTCAAGGCCCTCGACGAGCCCATCGCGTTCACCGACGCCAAAGGCAGCCACAGCGCGCGCTTTGGCGAAATCGAACAACGCGGTGTGGCGCTGACGCCCAAAGGCCGCACGCTGTACGACAGGCTACTGAACGCTGCGCGCGACGAACTGGGCGCGTTCCCGAATGAGGGCAACGCCGCGCGTTACACGCAATTGATGGAGCAGCATTTCGAGGCCTTTCCTGATGACTACGCGCAGATGCGTGAACAGGATTTGGCGTATTTCCGCTACTTCGTCACCGAACAAGGCTTGGCGGCACGCGGCACGCGGGACCAACCGCGCACGCTGGACGCGCTGATCGCGGCCGGCCACGTCGATGTGGAACCGTTGGTGTATGAAGATTTTCTGCCGGTGAGTGCGGCGGGGATTTTTCAATCGAACCTGGGCGACGCGGCGCAGAGTCACTACGCGGCCAATTCAAACCGGGCGCAGTTCGAGAAGGCGCTGGGCCGTCAGACGATTGATGAATTAACGTTGTATGCCGAGACGCAGCGGCGCTCGATAGCCGAATGCACCGGGGCGCTGCTGGTGTGAAATAGCGAGGCCCACCTGGCTCAACAGCGCAATCCTTGCGCCGAAACAGCCCCCAGAGCCAGGTGGACGGGGCGCATCATATTCAGTCAAAAGCGCCCTGTCCCTCAGACAATTCTGAACAAATGTTTCTACCTGTGTAGGACGCTGGGCGTCTCCGAGTCCAACCGCCTGGCGATCTCGTCTTTGATCAACAAGCGCTTCTTCTTACGCTTCTCCACGTCTTCATCACTGGCACTGGCCGATTCTGCCTTGAGCACATCTGTGTCGGCGGCGTCATATTGAGTCAGCAGCGAATCCAGCCGTTTATCGTCCGCCCTGCGTTTGTGAACGTCGTCCTTGCTCCGCCCCAAATCCTGGTACAGGTCGTGTTTCACTGGCATGGAATACCTCCGCATGTTGATCAATGGACTACGCCCTTGAAGCTAGACCATTGAACGGGGTCTTGTCATGTTCGAGATCAATCCATCCCCGTTCGTCGCAGTGCAGGCGATCGAATCAAACCTTTGCCGCGCCCTGCCCTCCACTGTAAATCGCCACCCGAGGGAGACCGGTTTCATGACTCACGCTGCCACCGCTGTCGACACCCAATGCATCAACACGCTTCGCACCCTGGCCATGGACGCCGTGCAAAAGGCCAATTCCGGCCACCCGGGCACGCCCATGGGCCTGGCGCCGGTGGGCTACACGCTGTGGAGTCGTTTCCTGCGTTACCACCCCGAGCATCCCGACTGGCCCAACCGTGACCGGTTTGTGTTGTCAGTCGGGCATGCGTCCATGCTGTTGTATTCGCTGCTGCACCTGGCCGGCGTGGTGGAAATTGACGCTCACGGCACGCGCTCCGGCGCCGCTGCGATCAGCCTGGACGACATCAAGCAATTCCGGCAGGCCGGCTCGAAAACCCCGGGCCATCCCGAATACCGCATGACCACCGGCGTGGAAACCACCACAGGCCCTTTGGGTCAGGGTTGCGCCAACAGCGTTGGCATGGCCATGGCCGAGCGTTGGCTGGGCGAGCGTTTCAATCGCGACGCCAAGGTACTGTTTGACTACAACGTCTACACCCTGTGCGGTGACGGCGACATGATGGAGGGCATCAGCAGCGAAGCCGCGTCGCTGGCCGGGCACCTGAAGCTGGATAACCTGTGCTGGATCTACGACAACAACACCATCAGCATCGAGGGCCACACCGAGTTGGCGTTCAGTGAAGATGTGATCAAGCGTTTCCAGGCCTACGGCTGGCACACCTTGCACGTGACCGATGCCAATGACTTGCAGGCCTTGAGCACCGCGCTGCAGACCTTTCAGGCGAATACCGGCGCGCCGACCCTGATTGTGGTCGACAGCGTGATTGGCTATGGCTCACCGCACAAACACAACACCTCTGCCGCCCATGGCGAGCCATTGGGCGAGGAAGAAGTTCGCCTGACCAAGGCGGCGTACGGCTGGCCGGAAGATTCCAGCTTTCTGGTGCCGGACGAGGCCCGCACCGCCTTGCGTGACGCGCTGCTTGAGCGAAGCCAGCCGCTGCATGAGGCCTGGACCGGGCACCTGGCGCAGCTCGAACAACACGAACCGGAACTCGCCGATGAACTGCGCCGCATGCGCGCCGGGGAAATGCCGGAGCATTGGCAGGACGGGTTGCCCAGTTATTTAGCGGACGCCAAGGGCATCGCCAGTCGGGCGTCGGGCGGTGAAGTGCTGAATGCCTTCGCCCAACACATCCCTTGGCTGCTCGGTGGTTCGGCGGACTTGTCGCCCTCGACCAAAACCAACCTCACCTTCGACGGCGCCGGGCGCTTCAGTGCTGATGACTACAGCGGGCGCAACCTGCACTTTGGTATTCGCGAGCACGCCATGGGCGCGATTGCCAATGGCATGGCGCTGTCGTACCTGCGGCCTTATACGTCGACGTTCCTGGTGTTCAGCGACTACATGAAACCGCCGATCCGGTTGGCGGCGATCATGGAATTGCCGGTGATATTTGTGTTTACCCATGACTCAATTGGCGTGGGTGAGGATGGGCCGACGCACCAGCCGATCGAGCATTTGACCCAATTGCGCGCCACACCCGGCCTGCTGACGTTGCGCCCTGGCGATGCCAATGAAACGCTGGAGCTGTGGAAAGTGGCGCTGGCGCAGACGCATCGGCCGAGTTGTGTGGTGTTGTCGCGCCAGGCGCTGCCGACGCTGGACCGTACGAAATATGCGGCCGCGTCCGGGGCGGCCAAGGGTGCCTATGTATTGGCCAGTGGCGAGGATCCGAAAGTGCTGTTGCTGGCCACGGGCAGCGAGGTCAGCCTGGCGGTTGCGGCTTATGAGCAACTGAAAGCAGACGGGGTGGCGGCGCAGGTTGTGTCGATGCCGAGTTGGGAATTGTTTGAGGATCAGGATCAGGCGTATCGCGACAGCGTGTTGCCGCCGACGGTGAAAGCGCGAGTGGTGGTGGAACAGGCTGGGCCTTTGGGCTGGGATCGGTATGTGGGGCAGACGGGTGCCAAGGTGGTAATGAACAGCTTTGGCGCTTCGGCGCCGTTGCCCAAGTTGCAGGAGAAGTTTGGGTTTACGGTTGAGAATGTTGTGAGGATGGCCAGGGAGCAGATTGGGTTGGGTTGAGGGTGTGTGTATATCCGTTGCTGCGGTTATGGCTGATATCGGTTCCGCTCTTACAGCGGGTCACTTTTTGAAGAGCGCAAAAAGTAACCCAAAACGCTCCGCCCCACCACTTGGCACCTCGCTATAGCTCGGTGTGCCCTCACTCCGGCTTGAATCCGTGGGCCGCCGTGATGGGCCATCCTTGGCCCAGCACGGCTAACCCGGCGTCATGCCGGGTTACCCACGAATTCAAGCCTGCGTTCGGCCATCGTGGTTAACGGGGCGTCTGAGATCAACGTCAAAAGCAAGATCACAAGCACGGCGGCCTGAGAGCCGACCTGAGTGGTTGGATCAAAAGCGGGGCTCGGTTTGGAAGCCAGCTCCCATAGAAAGGCCAGATCGGTGTAGTTACTGAAGTTTCACTCGGTCAAACTGTGGGAGCGGGCTTGCTCGCGAAGGCGGTGTGTCAGTTGATCGATTAATTGACTGACCCACCGCATTCGCGAGCAAGCCCGCTCCCACAGTTTGATCTCCATATATTGTGGATCTCCATTTTTTCGGGAGATCGCAATCTGCTCCAGAAAAAAACAGCGCTTTTGATTCAACCACTCAGGTCGGCTACCAGGCCGCCGTGCTCTGCTTTTGCCTGCGATGGCATCTACTGGTTTTGCCTAATGTATTGAGGTGTCTGAATCGCAGGCAAGCCAGCTCCCACAGAAACGCCAGATCGGTGTAAGTATTGAAGTCTTACTCGGTCAAAACTGTGGGAGCGGGGGGGGGGGGGGGGGGGGGGGGGGGGGGGGGGGGGGGGGG
>NZ_JAUTYR010000053.1:0-28167 GCF_041946035.1 Pseudomonas sp. AMR01 | reverse complement strand
CCCCCGCCCGCCGCAACCCCCCCCCAACCCCCCCCCCCCCCCCCCCCCCCCCCCCCCCCCCCCCCGCTCCCACAGTTTTGACCGAGTAAGACTTCAATATCCCCACACACTGTTGAGCTTCTCTGTGGGAGCTGGCTTGCCTGCGATGCAGCCGCCTCGGTCCAACAGGCAAAACCAGTAGATGCCATCCCAGGCAAGTCAGCTCCCACACGCGGAGCTTTAAGGGTACCGTTTGCTTTTGGCTGGGCCGTTAGCGCTGCAACGGATGGACACGCCGTGCTTGGAGCCACTCTTCACGCGTCATCTCCCAAATATCCCGCGCAAAAACCCCTCCCACAAACCGGCCCTCGTCACTCTTGATCAATCGCATTCCCGTACGCTCGGAGATTCGCCGCGAGCCAAGGTTCGGTGCAGCTTTGGGCGCCCGCAGTACGTCCCGCCCGAGCACTTCGAACCAATAGTGCGTCACCGCTGCACTGGCCTCGGTCATCAGCCCTTGCCCCTGCCACTGCGGCCCCAGCCAAAACCCGCGATTATCATCCACCGAGTCCATCAGGCTGACGCTACCAATCAACAAGTCGGGTGCGCTTTTGAGCCGGATCGACCAGTGCCACTCATCACCGCGTGCCATGGCCGGTAAGGCCACGTGCTCCAGATAACAACGCGCGCCGTCCGCCGGGTAGGGCCAGGGCACTTGGTCGTTGAGGTAACGCACCACGTCCCAGTGAGGAAATTGCTGTTGGATTCCCTCGGCGTCATCAAGGATGAGGGGGCGCAGAATCAGGCGTTCGGTGAATAATATGGGTTGCACAGCACTCACCACGTCGCCGTATTCGGCAAATTCAGCGTGCCGCGATCTACAAAGCGCAGGGTGCCAAACAGCCCGCCCGCGAGTTTGCCGCGCAGTGTGTAGGGCAGGTTATTCAAGCTCTGGGTCTGGCTCAGGCCCAGGGTCTGGCGCAACACCGAAAACGCCGAAACACTGACCGGCACTGTGATCACCGCTTCGGAAAAGCGCGGGATGGACCCTGCCTGATCACTGACGCCAGACGCCAATGGGCGGCCATTGACCTCCAGGTCCAGCGCCACGCCGCTGTAGTCGATCGCCGTTTCATTGGGGTTCTGCACCCGCAACTTCACGCCAAAACGCACTTCAAGGTCCTGGCTTTGCAACGGTTCGATGCCGACCACGTTGATATTCAACGGGTCGCGATTGGGGAACAGCGCACAGGCGCTCAAGGTCAGCAGCAGTAACGATAGAACCATGAGCTTGCGCATTGAAAGTTGCTCCTATTTCGTGACGTCCGGGTCCTGCATGACTTTGAGGGTAGAGGACTCCGGATCAAATTCATCTTCTTCCAGCTCTATGAACTCTTCCGGCAGGAAAATGTTCAGCAGGATTGCACAGAAGGCGCCCACGGTAATCGGCGATTCGAAGATGTTGTGTAACGCTTTGGGTAAATCGCGCAACACTTCCGGTACCGCCGCCACGCCCAGGCCCATCCCCAGGGAGATCGCCACAATCAGTACGTTGCGCCGATGCAGCCCGGCTTCGGCAAGTATCTTGATGCCCGCCACCGCCACGGTGCCGAACATGATCAGGGTGGCGCCGCCCAATACCGGCTTGGGCATCAGTTGCAGCACCGCGCCGATCATTGGGAACAACCCCAGCAGCACCAGCAGGCCGGCAATAAAGTACGCCACGTAGCGGCTGGCCACGCCGGTCAACTGGATCACCCCGTTGTTCTGGGCGAAGGTGACCATCGGCAAGCTGTTGAAGGTGGCGGCCATGGCCGAGTTGAGGCCGTCGGCGAGCAGGCCGGACTTGATGCGTTTGATGTACAGCGGGCCCTTGACCGGCTGTTGGGAGATCATCGAGTTGGCGGTCAGGTCGCCGGCCGCTTCCAGGGGAGAAATCAGGAAGATCACCGCCACCGGGATAAACGCCACCCAGTCGAACGAGAAACCGTACTTGAAGGGCACCGGCACGCTGATCAGCGGAACCTGGGGCAGGGCGGCCAAATCCACGCGACCCATGAACCACGCCACGACGAAACCCAGGGTCAGGCCGATTACGATCGAACCCAGGCGCAGGAACGGGTTGCTGAAGCGGTTGAGGACCACGATGGTCAGCAGCACCAGCGCGGCCAGCCCCATGTTGCTGGCCGCGCCGAGGTCGCTGGCGCCAAAGCCACCGGCCATGTCGGTGACTGCCACTTTGATCAGCGACAAACCCATCAGGGTAATAATGGTGCCGGTTACCACCGGGGTGATCAGCTTGCGCAGTTTGCCGATGAACTGGCTGAGTACCACTTCAATGAAGGCGGCAAAAAAGCAGATGCCGAAGATCGTCGACAGGATTTCATCCGTGCCGCCACCCCGCGCCTTGACCATGAAACCAGCGCTGAGAATCACGCTGATAAACGAAAAACTGGTGCCTTGCAGGCACAGCAGGCCTGAACCGATGGGGCCGAATGTGCGCGCCTGCACAAAGGTGCCCAGCCCCGACACGAACAACGCCATGCTCACCAGGTACGGCACTTCGCTTTCCAGGCCCAGTACGCCACCGACGATCAAAGTGGGAGTGATGATGCCGACGAAACTTGCCAGCACGTGTTGCAGTGCCGCGAAGATCGCTGCCGTGAAGTGCGGGCGGTCTTCCAGGCCATAGATTAGGTCGGATTTATAGCGCGGGCGGGGGGCTTGAGCGTCAGACAAAATGCGGGCTCGGGTCAGAAAAGGGAGGCGCAGGATGCCAGAAACGGACAGTCGTCAGAAGTGTAAAAAAATATTTATAAACACCCTGAGCAAATCACCAAGAGCAGCCGATAGCTTTAATAGGCCCACCTTACAATTCCAACAGTGGTGTCCAAGGTCGGAGCAGCGCGTTGACGCTGACTGATCGTTTCGCGGCAGGGATGCTCGCAAACACAACTTCTGAGAGCACCCTCTATGTCCCTCCGTCATTTGAACATTGCCCCTCGCGCGTTTCTCGGTTTCGCCTTCATTGCGGTGTTAGTGGTGTTACTGGGGGTGTTTGCGGTCAGCCGCATGACGCAGATTCGTCAGTCCTCGATGGATATGAGCGCCACCCAACTGCCGAGCGTCACCTTCCTGGGCAACATCACCGAAAACGTGCTGCGCCTGCGCATCCTGTCATTTCGGATACTGGTCAACCGCGAACCGGCCAGTCTGCAGGAAGCGGAAACCCGCATTGGCGTGCTGGTTGACAAGGTCAAAGCCGCCCAGGCCGGTTACTCGGCAACGCCCGCCGGTACCGAGGAAGCGGCGCTGTACAAAATCTTCGTCAATACCCTGGACACCTACTTCCAGGCGCAGGCTGAGATGCTGGCCCTGTCCAAGCAGGGCAAGGTTGATGAGATGCGCACCCTGATCAACACGCGCATCAAGGAGGGCACCGACCAGATGGGTGAGCAGCTCAATAAGCTGATCGCTATCAACGTCGCCGACGCCAAGCAGGCTGATACCGACGCCGGGGCGAGCTACCAGGGCGCCATTACCGGTGTGATTATTTTCTCGGTCGTCGCCGCTTTGCTTACCGTGCTGCTGGCCTGGCTGCTGACCCGCAGCATTGTCACGCCGTTGCGCAAAGCCGTGGAAGTGGCCGAAACCATCGCCGCTGGCAACCTCAGCAAAACCATTGAAGATGACGGTAAAGACGAACCCGCGCGTTTGCTCGGCGCCCTGGCCGCAATGCAAGGCAACCTGCGCCAGACCATTCAGCACATTGCCGGCTCGGCCACGCAACTGGCCTCGGCCGCTGAAGAGTTGAGCGCCGTCACGGAGGAAGCCTCCAAAGGCTTGCAGCAACAGAACAACGAAATCGACCAGGCTGCCACCGCCGTCAATGAAATGACCGCCGCGGTGGAGGAGGTCGCGCGCAATGCAGTGTCCACCTCCGAAGCGTCCAGCGAGTCCAACAAGGCCGCGCGGGAAGGGCGCGACCGTGTGGTGGAAACCGTCGGCGCGATCCAGACCATGACGCAGGATGTGCAGAACACGTCCGTCCTGATTGAGGGCCTGGCGTCTCAAGGCCGTGACATTGGCAAAGTGCTCGACGTAATCCGCGCGATTGCCGAACAAACCAACCTGCTGGCGCTTAACGCGGCCATCGAAGCGGCGCGCGCCGGTGAAGCCGGGCGCGGCTTTGCGGTGGTGGCAGACGAAGTACGGGCACTGGCCCATCGCACTGCGCAATCGACTCAAGAGATCGAAAAAATGGTCGCCGGCATCCAGAACGGCACCGGTGAAGCGGTGCAGTCGATGCAGCAGAGCAATCAGCGCACACACACCACCCTGGAAATGGCCCGCGCCGCCGGTGTTGCGCTGGAGCAGATCACCCAGTCCATCAGCCTGATCAACGAGCGCAACCTGGTCATCGCCAGCGCGTCGGAGGAGCAAGCCCAAGTGTCCCGTGAAGTGGACCGCAACCTGGTGAATATCCGCGACCTGGCAACCCAGTCGGCAGCGGGTGCCAACCAGACCAGCGCCGCCAGCCATGAACTGTCGCGCCTGGCGGTGGATTTGAACGCGATGGTGGCGAGGTTTGTGATCTAACCCAATCTGAAACGCAAACAAAAAGTGGGAGCAGGCTTGCCGGCGATGACCATAGGTACCTACACAATCTTGAGAGGCTGTCGAAACTCCCCGTGGCGAGCGGGCTTGTCGAATCGTCGCACCGCCCTCGTTGGGCTGCGCAGCAGCCCCAGTAAGAAGCATGCAATTCTTCGGACACACCGTGGAGACTGGTTTTGGGGCTGCTGCGCAGCCCAACGCGGGACAAGCCCGCTCGCCACAACGGCCCTGTCTACACGGGGTAAACCAACATTATGTAGATACCTAAGCTGCGATAGCGGTTGATCGGTCAACTGACAAATTGCCATCGCAAGCCAGCTCCCACATGGTTTTTGAGGCGTGCCAGAGCTTATTTCTTCCAGGCCGCTGGGTTGACCAGGTTCTTTGGCTTTTCCCCGGCCAGGGCTTGCAGCAAATTATCCACCGCGCACTTGGCCATCGCTTCGCGTGTCTCGTGGGTCGCCGAGCCAATGTGCGGCGTGGCCACTACGTTGTTCAAGCGCAACAACGCTGAATCGTGATTCAACGGTTCGCGCTCAAACACATCCAGCCCCGCCGCACGGATGGTGCGTTGCTGCAAGGCCTCGACCAACGCGGCCTCGTCCACCACCTTGCCTCGCGAGATATTGATAAAGATCGTCTCCGGGCCCATCAGCGCGAATTCTTCAGCACCGATCAATTTTTCGGTTTCGGCGGTCAGCGGCAGTGTCAGGCAGACAAAATCGGCTTCCTTGAGCAACGCCTCCAGGCTGCGGTAACCGGCACCAAAGCGTTGCTCAACCTGAGGTTTGGGTGAATGGCTGTGGTAGATCACCGGCATGCCAAAACCAAAGTGCCCGCGCTGGGCCAACGCTTCGCCGATGCGGCCCATGCCGATGATGCCCAGGGTTTTGCCGTGCACGTCGGTGCCGAAATGCGCCGGGCCAATGTTTTTATTCCACTGGCCGGCCCGCACCATGTCCGCCAACTCCACCACACGCCGGGCGGTGGCGAGAATCAGCGCGAAACCGGTGTCGGCGGTGGTTTCGGTGAGCACGTCGGGCGTGTTGCTGAGCAAAATGCCGCGCCCGGTCAGGTAGTCAATGTCGTAGTTGTCGACCCCCACCGAAACGCTGGCCACGGCTTCCAGTGCAGGCGCCAACTCCAGCAGCGTGGCATCCAGGCGCAGGCTGGCACCGAGCAGGCCGTGGGCGGTAGGCAGGGCATCGCGCAGTTTGGCCAGGCCTGTTTCGTCGAGGGCTTCGATAAAGGTGACCTCGGCTTGCTCATGCAGGCGGGCCATCAAGGGTGCGGAAAGTTTCTTGTATAAAACGACCGATTTTTTCATGAGTGTCTCGCCTTCAATTCAAGGGTGTGCAGCGGCGCGCGTTCGCGATCGCTGGCGCCGGGCTTGAGGAAAATCGTCAGCACCACGGCCAGCATCAGCGCGCCGCTCATCAGCAGGTACGAGGCGCCGGGCGAGCCGGTGCTGCTATTGAGGTAGCCCACCAGGTACGAACCGCCAAACGACCCGAGGGCGCCCATGCTGTTGATCAGTGCCATGGCGCCGCCGGCGACGTTGGCCGGCAGGATCTCCGGCACAATCGCAAAAAACGGCCCGTAAGGCGCATACATGCACGCCCCGGCAATCACCAACAGGGTGTAGGACCACCAGAAATGTTCGGCGCCCAGCACGTAGGACGCGTAGAAGGCGATGGAGGCGATCAGCAGCGGCGGCCACACAAAACGTTTACGTTTTTGCAGCTTGTCCGAACCCCACGACACCACCAGCATGCCGATCACCGCCGCCAGGTACGGCAGCGCCGAGAGCCAGCCGGCCTCGACCATGTCCATTTGCAAACCGGCCTTGAGGATCGATGGCAGCCACAGCACAAAGCCGTACACGCCGATGCTCCAGCAAAAAAACTGCAGCGCGAGGATGATCACTTTGGGTGAGCGAAAGGCTTCGGCGTAGTTTTTTACCGCCTTGATCCCGACTTGTTCAGCGGCCAGCGCGCTTTCCAGGTCGCGTTTTTCACTGTCGCTGAGCCACTTGGCATTGGCGGGTTTCTCATCCGCCAGCTTCCACCAGATAAACGCCCAGAGCACCGCCGGCAAGCCTTCGATGATGAACATCCAGCGCCAGCTGAAATGCTGCACCAGATAGCCCGACACCACAGACATCCACAGCATGGTCACCGGGTTGCCGAGGATCAGGAAGGTGTTGGCGCGTGAGCGTTCGGCGCGGGTGAACCAGTGGCACAGGTACACCAGCATCGCCGGCATCACGGCGGCTTCGACAACGCCGAGCATGAAGCGAATCGCGATCAGCATGTAGGCGTTGGACACCACGTCGGTCAGGGTGGCCAGGGCGCCCCACAGGATCAAGCTGACGAAAATCAGCTTTTTGACGCTGCGCTTCTGCGCGTAAATCGCCCCCGGCACCTGGAAGAAAAAGTAGCCGAGGAAAAACAGCGCGCCCAGCAGTGACGACATGCCGGGGGTAATCATCAGGTCTTCGGCCATCCCGGAGGCGGCGGCAAACCCATAGTTGGCGCGGTCCAGGTAAGCCAGGCTATAGGTGATAAACACGATGGGCATGATGTACCACCAACGGCGGGTGGCGAGTTTCAGCGTATCCATGGGGTTGCTCCTGAGCTTGTTGTAGTTGTGGCAACAGGGTGTAGGGGGTCATGCAACGAATTGGGTGGGCAACTCCGCGCGCGTGGGTAAACCTTCCATATCACCGCGGCTTTGCACGGCGCGGCTGCCGATCCAGTTACCGCGTTGCACCGCTTCGGGGAAGCTGAGGTTTTCCAGCAGGGCGCTGATCATGCCGACGGCAAAACCGTCGCCGGCGCCCACGGTGTCCACGACTTTTTCCACCGGCACGGCGGCGATAAAGCCCTGGTCCATGTGGGTGCGGTAGTAGGCGCCGTCGGCGCCGAGTTTGATGGCCACGGCTTCGGCGCCAAGGTCCAGGTAGAACGCGGCAATGTCGGCCGGGTCATCAAACCCGGTGAGCAGGCGACCTTCGCCCAACCCCGGCAGTACCCAGTCGGCAAGGGCTGCGAGGGCGTTGATCTCGCGGACCATTTGCGCCTGGCTCGCCCACAGCGAAGGACGCAGGTTGGGGTCAAACGAAATGCTGCGCCCGGCCTTGCGCATTTGCGTCATCAGCTCGGTGGACAGCTCGCCAGTGGCTTCGGACAAGGCCGGCGGAATGCCAGTGGCATGCAGGTGCCGCGCCTGCAACAGCGCGGGGCTGATGGCGGCGACCGACAAATGGCTGGCCGCCGAGCCTTTGCGGAAATATTCCACTTGAGGGTCAGCACCCGCTTCTTCGCGGGACTTGAATTGAAAGCCGGTGGGATGCAGCGGGTCAACCGCCACATGCCGGCAATCCAGGCCCTCTTTGGTCAGCGTATCGATCATAAAGCGCCCCAGGGAATCGTTGCCTACCCGGCTCAGCCAGGTGACGTTGAAGCCCAGGCGCGACAACCCGATGGCGACATTGCTGTCGGCCCCGGCAATACGCTTGTGAAATTGCGCCACCTGGGCCAGGTCGCCGGTCTGCTCGGCGACAAACATCGCCATGGTTTCACCAAACGAGAGGATATCGATCTCAGACATGGGCATTCTCCGCACGCGGCTGGCCGAGGAGGGCGAGGGTGGCGACCTGTTGCGCGGTGACGTGGGTCAAGTCATCGCCCTGCAACGGAAATTCCACGGCCCGGGTAATACCTTGAGTCATATGTTTGAGCAGTTGTTCCCACAGATGCAGGTCGGTGGCGCCAGGCGGCAGCGCGACCAGCTTGCCGTCTGGCCGACGCGCCACGGCCTTGCAGTGCAGGTAAGCCACGTGACGGCCGAGCAGGCGTGCGGCGGTGAGGGCGGATTGGTCCTGCCACTGCCAGTTGCCGATATCGAAGGTCATCTTCACCGGCAAGCCCAGGCGCTCGACCTCGGTGAAGAACCGTTGCATCGGCTCGATGCGCCCGCCGTACAGCGTCTGATCGTTCTCCACCAGCAGCTTGACCGGGTGGCGATTAAGCAGGGCCTGCAGGCTTTGCAGGTCATTGGTGTCGGTGAAGTAGCCGAGGGAGACTTTCAGCCAGCCGGAACCGAACGCCTGGGCGCGGTCCAGGGTGGCGGCAAGTTCTGCGTTCGGCTGCGCGCGGCCTGCGACCCACAACTCCAGAGGCGATGAAAACACCGATTCAAGGCCGTGTTCGGCAGCCGCCTGGGCCAGCGCTGCGGGCTGTTCATGGGTGAGCAGTTCTTCACGCCACTCGATACGTTGCGCGCCGGCAGCGCTGAGTAATGCAACAAAACTCAGTTGGCCCTTCTGGCGAACCAGGTCTGCGCCGTAGCTGGAAAGGCTGATGGAGACGGGGTATTTATGCATTGTTGTTGACCTCTGAAACCGGTTTCATTTTTTTACGCAAAAGTTAAGCAATGTGGGCGCTGGCTTGCCTGCGACAGCGGTACGTCAGCCCACACTGTGCTCGGCTGATACACCGCTATGGCAGGCAAGCCAGCTCCCACAAGTGGAGCCGCGAACAATCAATTCGGGGACGAAATCCAGGGTGCGGGTTGGCGCGTCATCGCCGCGCAAGCGCTTAAGCAGGCAATCGAACGCGCTGGCGCCAATCGCCTCGGTTGGCTGGGCGAGGGCGGTGATGCCGCTGCCCACCAGCGGGTACCAGTCCAGGTCATCCAGGGCGATCAGGCCGACGTCATCGAAGAGGTGGCAGCCCAGGGATTTGAGCACGCGGGTACAGGCCAGCGCGGCGATGCCGTTGGCGCAGAACAGCGCCTTGCGGCCTGGCTTTGCCAGATAAGTGTGCAAACGGTTTTCCAGCTCTGCGTCGATTTCCAGCACGGCACCGGTCAATTTCGGACGGAGGGCGATCTCGGCGCTGAAACTCTGCTGGCGCTCAAGGCGCGAGCTGGTGCCATCAGCCGGTTCGCTCACCAGCAACACATCGCGGTAACCCTGCTGTTGCAGGTGTTCTATGGCAATGCGCACTGCGGCACGGTTATCCAGCCCGACCAGGTCGCAATGCAATGGCTCGACCTTGCGGTCGACCAGCACCAGCGGCATTTCCTGGCGCAGCTCCAGCAACTGGTCGAGGTGATGGCCGAGGGTGTTCACGATCAGCCCTTCGATGTTGTACGAGCGCAGTGCCGCCAGGTGCTGGCGTTCCTGCGCGTCATCGCGGTCGGTGTTGCACACCACCAGGCTGTAGCCGTGCGTGCGGCACGCGGTTTCGACGCCGTGCATCACGGCAATGGAATAGGGGTTGCGGATGTCGGCGACAAGCATGCCGATCAAGCGGGTGCGGCCACGTTTCAGGCCGCGCGCCATTTGGTTGGGGCGATAGCCGAGTGCTTCTATGGCTTGCTCGATGCGCAGGGCAATGGCGTCGGAGAGCAGGGCGCGGTCGTCGCCAATGAAGCGCGACACGCTGGCCTTGGACACACCGGCACGCTCGGCGACGTCGAGCATGGTCACGCGGCTGCGCTGGGCGGCAGAAAATGAAGTCACGGTGGCATGCCTTTCTTATTGGAAATTATGCAGCTTTGAAACCGGTTTCAGGAAACCTCAACAGCGCGGGCGCGTCAAGCCTGTTTTCATCCAGACGCTCGCGTTAGGAATAACGTACTCCGACGAATGGAGGCCGTACCTGTTAGTTCTGACAGTAGCCGAGCGCAGGCATTGGGTATTCAATCAGTTCAAAAGCACTTCATTAAAAATGTTCTCCGGCGCCGTGTTGAAAAGTTGGAGACGCCAGGGACGTTACTTCAGTGGGTAACCAGAACATGACTACCAATACTTCAGGTTCGACCCTTAGCGGCCCATCAGTCGTTCCGTCTTTGCCTGCACCAAAAGTGCAGGGTGTGGGGTCAGATGGCATTATTCCGGCCACCCTTATCGCCAAGGGCTTGCGGGTGGAGTTAACTGAACTCTGGACCTATCCCGCAATATTGGGGGAGAGTGATTATGTTGTGTTTGTCTGGGCGCCGGACGGTGCTGCTACCTATAAGCTACCGGCGATAGAACTGAAGGGGCCTGTGACGCTTCCGGTGTATGTAACGATACCGTCAAACTATCTACAAAAAAATGAGGTGGTTCAGCTTTCCTACGAAATTCACTCGTTGTTTCCAAACAGTAATGTTTATGAAATTTCGGCCAACACCCAGCTTAAGTTAGACACCATCGCGCCAGGTGCAAACGGCAACCTGAGCGCGCCGGAACCCATTATTGATCCCATCACGGATTCTGACTTGCAAACCCGTCCGACTATCGATTTCAAAGTGTTGGGTGATTACTGGGGGCGTGCATCCGGTGATACCATTTTATTTTGGGTGAGTGGTATTGACGCAGTGCCAACCGGTCTGCCGACGCATAAGCAAACCTTTGTGTCGGACAGCGGAGAGATGATTGTAAATATTCCGGTGGCCGAGATTCTAAAATTGTCTGCCTACCCGGTTCTCTACTTGTTTTATAAGGTGATGGATGCTTCAACAAATACCTCTCATCAATTTTCTTTTGTCGGTCAAGTCAATCGCATTACCAGTCTACCGGCGCCTGGTGTGCCAGCGTACGACTTGAGGGGGATAATTAATCGGGACGCCGCTCGCAGTGGGGTGGTGGTCTCCGTTAATTACACCGACTTTCAGGCAGGCGATGAGTGTGTTGTAAATATGGGGGTGGCCTCTACAGACCGCGTGAAAATTACGTCTCTACCGTTAGATGTGCGCATCGAGTGGAAAATGTTAATTGCTAATGGCGCGGACACTCAGCGAAATAATAAGCTGCCTGTGACCTATACGATATTCCGTGCCGGCACCAGCCTCGTGAGGGGAATCACCTCATCCGCGAAGCTGATTGATGAAGACCAGCGGGTCGCCGGGATTGAAAACCCGCTTGCTCCGATTTTAATTAATCGATCGCTGGACTCCGTTACTATTTTTGGGGCTGTGTCCAATAAACCCAATTATTTGGACACGACCGATGCTGGTAAAGGCGTGCGCGCCTCATTCAAGGTGTTCAAAAATCCGAAAGTAGGAGAACGCGCTTTACTGTATTGGCCCAACCGGCCGGATTCAGTTGCTACTTACACCGTAGTGCAAGGTGATGTGGAAGGGATGATCAAAGACTTTGATAATCTTATTCCCTGGCAAGATATTCAAAATAGCGGCACCAATCCCAATACGCTCGTTTATTATCAAACCGATAACGGCGTCAACCAGCAGCAATCACCCAACACCGTCGTAACTGTCAGCCTCGCCCCGCTTGTCAGATTTGCTCGGCCGACGTTCCCTCAATCGGTTGATCACCCCAATCGATTTATAAACTGTTATACCAAGCCTGTAATATGGGACGGTGTTGAAGTGTTGATCACCCCTGCACCGCACGTCCTGCAGGCGGGAGACAAAGTGTTATTAACGTGGCAGGGATTCAGAAACTACCCGGATCGTAATCCAATCCCGGAGACATTCGAAGTATTTACATTTACCTGGGCCGGTACTGCAGCGCAGAAATTTGTTGTTACTAATTATGAAAAACTGATTAGGCCCCTGAGCGACTTTTCCGGTGGTTCGGCCAAGTACCAGGTGCTGCGAAATAACGTCTTGATTGGCGAGTCCGCAGTCGGCTACGTACAAATTGATCGTAAGTATTCGGGGTCTGGCAACTATTGCGGGCCAAAAGGGAACGGTCCGCTAGAAAAATAACAACGATGGGGGTAGTGCGGTGGATGTTAATTATAAAAAAATTTTTGCTTGTTAGTATTTTTAATGGGTGGGAGGCAGTGAGGAAATAGTTTTACCTGAATATCTCAAACGGCATGTTGTGCGCCAGTCTGTGTTCGAATCGAATATCAATTGATGATGGAGAGTATGAAATGAGCATCCCTATTTCTGTAAAAACATCACCGGTCGTTGGTGCCGCGTCTTTATTAGCACCCAAGATAGACGGCGCACCAACGGGAATACTAACCCCCAATATGGCAAATGGTAAATTAACACTCAGGTGCGATGTCGGTTTTGCGGGCGATGAGGATTGGATTGAGATTCAGCGACGAACCTTCAATTCGAATACCAATACGTGGGGCAACTGGGTGGCGGTGCCGGGGCCATCAGAAAAAGATATAGAAAAAATGGGCCCCAATTTTGATGTGGACACCGGAGAGTTCCTAAGAGAGCTTGTACCAACCGGCGATTCGGGTGGGTTCGACCATGGTATCTTTCAGCACCGGTGTATTGTGTTTTTGAACGTAAAGGATCCGAACAACATAGTTGAGGACAGGCCTGAAGTCGCTAGTGAATATTCAGCCCCGGGTTTAATGAACGTCGACAGGCGCGCTCCGTATGAACGTGCGAGTGGGAAAGATATTCCGCCAGCGCTCATTTCCACCAAGCCCTGGGGGCCTGGGACTATTGCCAGTTTGACCGATATTACAGCTGATGGAGGCATCAAATTTAGTGTGCCTGACAACATATACCCCATTCCAAGCGGTATGTGGGCGGACAAGGACACGATCGATTTTTTCGTATCGCAAGGCACAAATCCTGTTTTTACGCAGAAATTGGGCCCTCCGGCCACGGCGTTCACGAAAACCGGCAACACGGTCACCTTCCAGCCAGGCGATTTTTCTCCTCTCGATGGCAAGATTCAAATTTTTTACACCCTTACAGACTCGTTGGGAAATGTCAGTGCACCCTCTACCCCTTTTGAAATGACAGTTGATCTGGTGGCGGACCCTGTGCCACTCGCGCCCCTTGTTCCCTTGGCACCGGACGCTACCGACACCCTTATCAACGTCGCTGACTATTTGAACATTACTGACGTTCATATTCTGAGCTACTTGAACCAGCAGGTTGGCGCGGGTGCAGATGTAATTGAGCTGATTATTGGCGCTCAACCGGCTATCACGTTGCCACTTACCGTTGTCCCGCTGGTGTTTACCAATGTAAATGCAGCCCTCAAAGCTGAATACGGCGCCGGACCAGGCCCGAAAACGGTCGCGGTTAAGTACAACGTACTACGTAACGGTAAACGTTTCCCTTCTCCGTCTACCTCGATCACGCTCGACCTGGGTGTACGTGGGGCGGTTAATCCAGGAGTGCCGGGTAGCCGAAACACTAATTTGAACCCCTTAAGCGTCAACGGTGCAAGTTCGACTGTGCCCAACGTACTGGAGAAAATCGACGCGAAGCAAGACTCGTTTGCCACAATCGCACTGTGGACGCTGCCAGAACTACCTACGGCAGGGCAGTTCATTTTTGTCGAAATAGATGGCACTCGCGTTCTGCCAGGTTTCGCCATCACCACTGAGATCGCAGGTGATTTAGTCCGGGTTCCAATAGCGTGGTCTTATTGGGAGACCGCGGGTAATGGACCACACAAGGTGAACTACTTCGTTGCCTCCTCAGCAACGCCAGACCCTCTCGAAAACTTGAATAGATCACCCGATACAGACGTCCGTGTGAATGGCGCGGTGACAACTGCTTTGACCGCCCCTGAATACAGGTACTCGAGTAATACGCAGACTTTTGGGCAGTGGAACTGTGACACGTTGTTGAAAACGCCTGTAATAACTAATATGCCGCAGGAGTTTGAAGGCCACATCTTTGTGCCGCGTGATTCAAGATTTGTAGTGGGCGAGCCATTGGAGATAGAAATTGTCCTCACACCTGACCTGAGACGACCCACGGTAGTCCAGCCAACCACTCCACAAAGGAAGACCTTCCAGGTGCCCATCACTGCCTCGATTCAGACGAGCGGGCATCTTTTCATTATTCCATTCCCTTTCTTCACGCAAATAAAGATTGGGACGATCAGTGTAAACAGTCGATCCACCCTCGCCGGTGGGTTGATTGGGGAAGGTACGGCAGCGACCATTCCCTTCCGCAGCGTGACGGTCAAGTTGTATTGCGATAAGACTGACACCCCAGCCACAATTCCATAACCACGGGTAAGTTTCCCTTTTCTCACTCGCAGGACAGTGAGAAAGGGGAAGTGCCGGGGCTGCTGCGTTTAGTCATTCGCGTCATGTGTATTTATCCCGACTTCATTAGAGATTTCTCCTACAGAATGCAGGCCGCTTAGTCCCTACTCTCTGCGGCTCCAAGGTAAGGCTCCCTGCATCAGCAACGAGCTGAACCGTTTTCCGTAGGCCACACCCAGAGAGTGATTGACGATGTCGGCACTGAATACGTTCGAGCTCAAGCCCTTGAGCGCGATGATGAGAGTCCCCACCATTACATTCTGCTTACTTGTTGCGATGCAGGGGCAAGCGCAGGCGGTTCAACTGAACGGTCAGCAAAAAACCATTGGCGCCAATGATCAGTCTACCGACTGGCAGTTATTTGACCTGTCCACTCTGACCATGGACCGTGCAGTCGCCACCAGTATTGGCCTGACGAGCTCCACGTTGAACATGAACAGCGGCAGCCTGGCCAATGATATTCGCGCATCGGCAGGTTCTACCGTCAATCTCGATGGCGCTCAGGTCACTTCTAACAACACCAATCTCGGTACGGTACGCCTGGAGAACAGCAACGCCTTCATCAATAACAGTGCCGTGACCAATGGCAGTGGTGTAGGCCTGCAGTCTTTCGGGACTATCGGCAGTGCAAGTGGCTCGTCTGCTCAGGTGACCAACAGCACTATCAGTGGCGCCATAGGCGGTGCGGAAGCCTCCAGTAACAGTGAGCTGCACTTCAAGAACAGTGTTGTTCAGGGCACTGGAACGGGAGGTTTTGGCCTTAGGTTGAACGGTGGTACGGCAACGGCCAGCCAAAGCACCCTGGTTGGCGCAACCGACGGCGTTCTGATCACGCGCGGCCGTTTAGCCAACGCTGACGGCAAACTGGTGCTGGATCAAACGAACGTCGAAGGCCGTACCGGTTCCGCGATCCTGGTCAGTGGCGTTCAGAATCGCGCACCGGTGGCAACTATCGATGTGCGCAATGGCTCCACGTTGACAGGCGGTAATGGCAACATATTGACCGTGCGGGAAGGCGCTTCGGCGACGGTGAACGTGGATGACAGCCGCTTGTTCGGTAATGTCCTTGTCGACGGCACCAGCACCGCCCACTTGAACCTGCAGAACAAGGCCGAACTCACCGGCCAGTTGCAGAACGTTTACAGCCTGAGCGTAGGTAACGCTTCCAGCTGGCACATGACCGGCGACAGCCAGGTCGGCGCGCTGAACCTGGCGGGCGGCACCGTGACCATGGGCGCTGCCGACGCGTTCTATCAACTGAACGTCAACACGCTGTCCGGTGAAGGCACCTTTGTAATGGGCACCGATTTCGCCCAAGGCAAGACTGACTTCATCAACGTCACTGGCGAAGCCACGGGTAACCACAGCCTGGCGCTCGCCGCGAGCGGTGCCGAAGTGGTCAAGACCCAGGTCGTGCACACCGGCGGTGGCGATGCCGAGTTCTCCCTGCTGGGCGGTCCGGTCGACATGGGCGCCTATGCCTACGATCTGAAAAAAGAAGGAACTGACTGGTACCTCGACACGCAGAAACGCGTTGCAAGCCGCAGTACCCGCGTGGCCATGGCCGTGTTCAACACCGCACCGACGATTATGTACGGCGAAGAAGCCTCGTTGCGTGCGCGCATGGGCGAGTTGCGGTTCGAGCCAGGCGTCGCAGGCCTGTGGATCCGCGGTTTCGGCAATAAATATGATGTGTCCGCTAGCTCGGGTTCCGCTTACAAGCAGGACCAGCGCGGGTTCTCGATCGGCGCCGACATGCCGCTGGTAGACAGCCAATGGCTGGTGGGTGTGATGGCCGGTCACAGTACGTCCGAACTCAACCTGGCGCGTGGCTCATCGGGTACGGTCAAAAGTTACTTCGTCGGTGCTTATGCCACCTGGATGGACCAGGAAAGCGGCTTCTATTTTGACGCTGTGGCCAAGGCCAACCGTTTCCAGAACGAGGCCAAGACCACGCTCAGCGACGCCACCACCACCAAGGGTAACTACAACAACGTGGGCGGCAGCGTGTCGGCCGAGTTCGGTCGCAACATCAAGCTTGATGACGGCTGGTTTGTAGAACCCTATGCCCGACTGTCGACTATCGTGGTTCAGGGCGGCAATTACAGCCTGAAAAACGGGCTGCAGGTAGAGGGCGAGCGTACCCGTTCAAGGGTGGGCGAGGCCGGCGCAACCGTTGGGCGGGATATCCAGCTCGACAGCGGCACCATTGTTCAGCCTTACCTGCGCGCCGCTTTGGTTCACGAATTTGCCAACGATAACAAGGTCTCGGTCAACAACCAGACCTTCAAAAACGACTTGTCGGGCTCACGCACCAAGTTCGGCGCCGGTGTGGCGGTGAAGCTCTCGCAGAACCTGCAAATGCATGCCGACCTGGAGACCAGCGCCAGCAACAAGATTGACCAAGTGTTCGGGGCCAACCTTGGCGTTCGCTACTCGTTCTAACCGTTGAAGCTACACGCATAAAAAAGCCCTGGCCGTAAGACCAGGGCTTTTTGCGTTTAGCTGAACAAGCCGGCGGCAATATTGATCGAGAAACCCAGAATCGCCGTGTTGAACAAAAAACCGATCAGCGACTGGCCCAGCACCACCTTGCGCATTTCTCGCGAGGCGACGCCCACGTCGGAAGTCTGTACTGCCACGCCGATGGTGAACGAGAAGTACAAAAAGTCCCAGTAATTGGGGGTGCGCAGTCCTTCGGCAAAGCGCAATGGTGGCTCCTCACCGCTCCAGGTGTAGAAAAGACGGGCGTAATGCACGCTGAAAATCACGCCTATCAACAGCCATGAACCGATCACCGTCAGGCCGGTATAGCCGTAATGCAGCAAACGCGCGGTGCCATCCAGGTCTTTTATGCCCACCAGGTTCAGGGTAATGGTCGCCAGGCTCGCAATGGCCGCGATACACACCATGAACAGCACCAGCCCGGCGTTTTCATCCTCGACTTCGGCGATGCGTTTTACATCGTCGGCGCGGGAGCGGCTGGTCAGCCACAGCATCAGCAATAAATAAGTCCAGACCCCGGCATTCCAGCCGATGAGGATTTTGCTGAGGAGCGAGCCTGCGGGCGCCAAAATACCCACGAAAACGCCCAATACAGCAGCAGTGGAGAGGCGAGGGTGGGTACGGGCGAGGAAGGCCATAGATGCTCACAACGTGGGAGTTTGCGAGCACGATACGAGGAACGGGTTTGATCTAGCAACTGGGCTGTTGTGCGGTCAGTCGTGGTGAGCTGGCTTGTCGTGGCGAGCGGGGCTGTCGTGGCGAGCGGGCTTGTTGTGGCGAGCGGGCTTGCCCCGCGTTGGGCTGCGAAGCGGCCCCAATCAAATTCACCGCGGTTTACCTGACACTGCGGCGTCTTCCTGAATGGGGCCGCTTCGCAGCCCAACGCGGGGCAAGCCCGCTCGCCACAGGAAGCCCGCTCGCCACAACAAGCCCGCTCACCACAGGTGCGCGCGTTTAGCGCTTCTTACGCACCAACTTCATGACCACCACAAAGAACACCGGCACAAACACCACCGCCAGTGTGGCGGTGATCATGCCGCCGATCACCCCGGTACCAATCGCCTGCTGGCTCGCCGAGCTGGCGCCGGTGGCAATCGCCAGCGGCACTACGCCGAGAATGAACGCCAGCGAGGTCATGATGATCGGCCGCAGGCGCAGCCGCGCAGCTTTCAGGGTGGCGTCGACCAAATCTTCACCTTGCTCATACAAGTCCTTGGCGAACTCGATAATCAGGATCGCGTTCTTCGCCGACAAGCCGATGATGGTGATCAACCCCACTTTGAAGAACACATCATTGGGCATGCCGCGCAAACTCACTGCCAACACCGCGCCGAGCACGCCCAGCGGTACTACCAGCAACACCGAGGTCGGGATTGACCAGCTTTCATACAGGGCCGCCAGGCACAGGAACACGATCAGCAACGACAGGCCCAACAGCATCGGCGCCTGGGACCTGGACAACCGCTCCTGCAACGACAACCCGGTCCATTCCTGGCCCAGGCCGGCCGGCAGTTGGCTGACCAGGCGCTGGATTTCTTCCATCGCCTCACCGGTGCTGTGCCCCGGCGCCGCTTCACCGCTGATGGCGATGGCAGGGTAGCCGTTATAGCGCGTCAACTGCGCCGGGCCCTGGGTCCACTTGGCTTCAACAAACGCCGACAACGGCACCATCTTCCCGGCGTTGTTGCGCACGTTGATCTTGAGCAAATCCGCGACCTGGCTGCGCTGGTCGCCCTCGGCCTGCACCACCACCCGCTGCATGCGGCCCTGGTTGGGGAAGTCGTTGACGTAGGCCGAACCGATGGCGGAGGACAGCACACTGCCCACGTCGGAGAAGGCAACCCCTAGCGCGTTGGCCTGTTTGCGATCGACTTCCAACTGCACTTGCGGCGCTTCGGCCAGGGCACTTTCGCGCACGTTGGCCAAAATCGGGCTCTTTTCGGCGTTTGCCAGTAACTCCGTGCGCGCTGCCATTAACGCCGCATGGCCGACGCCGCCACGGTCCTGCAAGCGGAATTCGAAACCGCTGGAGGTACCAAGGCCGTCCACCGCCGGCGGCAGGATGGCGTAGGCAACCGCGTCTTTAACGTCGCTGAACGCGGCGTTGGCACGGTCGGCAATGGCCGAGGCCGAGTCGTCGCTGCTGCGCTCAGACCAGTCCTTCAACGTGGTAAAGGCCAGTGCTGCGTTCTGCCCCGAGCCGGAGAAGCTGAAACCCATGATCATGGTGGTGTCGCCCACCCCGGGTTCCCCGGCGTTGTGCGCCTCGATCTGTTCGGCGACCCGCACCGTGCGGTTCTTGCTCGCGCCCGGCGGTAGCTGGATGTCAGTGATGGTGTAGCCCTGGTCTTCCACGGGCAGAAACGAGGAGGGCAGGCGGCTGAACATCCAGCCCAGGCCGACCAGCAGTACCAGATAAATCAGCAGGTAACGGCCGCTGCGCTTGAGCGCATACGCCACCCAGCCTTCATAGCGCTCGGTAAACCGCTCAAAGCGTTTATTGAACCAGCCGAAGAAACCGCCTTTGGCATGGTGCTCGCCCTTGGCGATCGGCTTGAGCAACGTCGCACACAAGGCCGGGGTCAACGTCAGGGCGAGGAACGCCGAGAACAGAATCGAGGTGGCCATCGACAGCGAAAACTGCTGATAAATCACCCCCACCGAACCCGGCATAAACGCCATTGGCAAGAACACCGCCACCAGCACCAGGGTAATGCCGACGATGGCCCCAGTGATCTGGCCCATGGCCTTGCGTGTGGCGTCTTTGGGCGACAGCCCTTCGGTAGCCATGATGCGCTCGACGTTTTCCACCACCACAATCGCATCGTCCACCAGGATGCCGATCGCCAGCACCATGCCAAACATGGTCAGTACGTTGATTGAGAAACCCAGCAGCAACATGGTGGCGAAAGTGCCCATCAGCGCCACCGGCACCACCAGCGTCGGGATCAAGGTGTAGCGCACGTTCTGCAGGAACAGAAACATCACCGCAAACACCAGCGCCATGGCTTCGAGCAAGGTATAGACCACCTTGGTGATCGAGACTTTGACGAACGGCGAGGTGTCGTACGGGATTTTGTATTCCACGTTCGCCGGAAAGTAACGTGACAGCTCGTCCATCTTCGTCCGCACCAGCGTCGCGGTGTTCAGCGCGTTGGCGCCCGGCGCCAATTGCACACTGACGGCGGTGGACGGCTTGCCGTTCAGGCGCGTGGAGAACTGGTATTCCTGGCTGCCGATTTCCACCCGCGCCACGTCACCGACGCGCACGGTGGAGCCGTCAGGGTTGGCTTTGAGCACGATGTCGGCGAATTCAGCCGGCGTCGACAGCTGGCCCTTGACCAGAATCGCCGCCGTGATTTCCTGGGTCTTTGTGCCTGGCAAGTCACCAATGCTGCCGGCTGACACCTGGGCATTCTGCGCGCTGATCGCGGCGTTCACGTCGGCGGGTGTGAGGTTGAAACCGATCAGTTTTTGCGGATCGATCCAGACCCGCATGGCCCGCTCGGCGCCGTACAACTGGGCCTTGCCCACACCGTCCAGGCGCTTGAGCTCGTTCATTACGTTACGCGCCAGGTAATCGCTGAGCGCTACGTCATCGAGCTTGCCGTCGCTGGAGGTCAGGGTGACCAGCAACAGGAAACCGGCGGAGACTTTCTCCACCTGCAAACCTTGCTGGGTGACCGCTTGCGGCAGGCGCGGCTCCACCGCTTTAAGGCGGTTTTGCACGTCGACCTGGGCCATTTCCGGGTCGGTGCCCGGCTGGAACGTGGCGGTGATGGTGGCCGAACCCAAGCTGCTCTGGGACTCGAAATACAACAGGTGATCGGCGCCGTTAAGCTCCTGCTCGATCAGGCTCACCACGCTTTCATCCAGGGTCTGCGCCGAGGCGCCTGGGTACACCGCGTAGATTTCCACTTGTGGCGGCGCCACGGTGGGGTACTGGGCCACCGGCAACTGCGGAATCGCCAGCGCGCCGGCCAGCAGGATAAACAGGGCCACCACCCAGGCGAAGATCGGGCGGTCAATAAAGAACTGCGGCATGGCGGGTTATTCCTTAACGGGCTGGCCAGAGGCGGGGCTGTCGTCCACGTCGACTTTTTCGCCGGGGCGCGCATGCTGCAGGCCTTCGACCACGATGCGGTCACCCGGCTTAAGGCCGCTGCTGACGATCCAGCGGTCTTCGATCACCGCGCCCAACTCCACCGGTTGCTGGCTGACGGTTTGCTCGGCGTCCAGCAACAGCACCATCGGGATGCCGGCGCTGTCACGAGTGATGGCGCGTTGCGGCACGCTGATGCCGTGTTTGTCGACAGCTTGCTCCAGGCGCACGCGCACAAAACTGCCGGGCAGCAGGTCGAGGTCCGGGTTGGGGAATTCGCTGCGCAGGATGATTTGCCCGGTGCCCGGGTCAACGCTGATGTCGGCGAACAGCAACTTGCCCGGCAATGGGTAGAGGCTGCCGTCGTCCTGGATCAGCGTCGCCTTGGCATGGTCCTGGCCCACCTGTTTCAGGCTGCCGGCGCGAAAGGCGCGGCGCAGGTCATTCAGTTCGCGGGTCGACTGGGTGAGGTCGGCGTGAATCGGGTCGAGTTGCTGGATGATTGCCAGCGGCGTGGCCTCGTTCTGGCCCACCAGCGCACCTTCGGTCACCAGCGCGCGGCCGATGCGCCCGGAAATCGGCGCGGTCACGGTGGCGTAGCCCAGGTTCAGTTTTGCGCGCTCGACGGCGGCCTTGTTGGCGGCAACTTCGGCGTTGGTCTGGCGCAGGTTGGCGCGGGCATTATCGTATTCCTGGCCGCTGATGGCGTTGCCTTCGACCAACTGGCTATAGCGCTGCTCTTGCAGGCGCGCCTGGAAGGCATTCGCTTCGGCCTTGCTCAAGTTCGCCTGGGCGCTGTCGAGGTCGGCCTTGAACGGAGCGGGGTCGATACGAAACAACACGTCGCCCTGTTTAACGTCGTGGCCTTCCTTGAAGACGCGCTGCATCACCACACCGGCTACCCGCGCACGTACTTCAGCAATGCGCGGCGCGGCGATTCGCCCGCTGAGTTCACTGGTGATGGAGAGGGGTTTGGCTTGCAGGGTTTCGATGCGTACTTTAGCCAGAGGCGTTTGCGGCGCCTCGGCCGAGGACTTGCCACAGGCGCTTAATGCCAGCGTCAGGGCCAGCAGGCAAAACGGCGCAAACAGATTTTTCGACATGCTCATATCCCACTATTGACTGGCGCATCCTAAAGTCACCTGCGCCGTGGTGCTGTGAAGCTGTGTAGCGGGTGTGTGAAGAAATGTAAGGTGCGCCACGTTCGGCGTCGGGGGCGTATATCCTTGCACAATCCTGCAACGCACCGACAAACCGTATTATCTGGAAACACCATGCCCAACATCCTCTTGGTGGAAGACGACGCCGCACTCTCCGAGCTGATTGCCAGCTACCTGGAACGCAACGGCTATCACGTCAACGTGCTCAGCCGTGGCGACCACGTCCGTGAACGTGCGCGCCTCAACCCGCCGGACCTGGTGATCCTCGACCTGATGCTGCCCGGGCTTGATGGCCTGCAAGTCTGCCGCTTGCTGCGCGCCGACTCGGCTGGCCTGCCGATATTGATGCTCACCGCCCGCGACGACAGCCACGACCAGGTACTGGGCCTGGAAATGGGCGCCGATGACTACGTCACCAAACCCTGCGAGCCGCGCGTGCTGCTCGCCCGAGTGCGCACCTTGCTGCGCCGCAGCAGCCTGTCCGAACCCTTGGCCGCCAATGATCAAATCGTGATGGGCAACCTGTGCATCGACCTTTCGGAGCGCACCGTGACGTGGCGCGAGCAGGCGGTGGAGCTGTCCAGCGGTGAGTACAACTTGCTGGTGGTGTTGGCCCGGCATGCGGGTGAAGTGCTCAGCCGCGACCAGATCCTGCAACGCCTGCGCGGTATCGAGTTCAACGGCACCGACCGCTCGGTGGACGTGGCCATCTCCAAGCTGCGGCGCAAGTTTGACGACCACGCCGGTGAGGCGCGCAAGATCAAGACGGTCTGGGGCAAGGGCTACCTGTTCAGCCGTTCCGAGTGGGAATGCTGAACCATGTTTCGTCTACTGCTGCGTCTTTACCTGATCACCATCGTCACCTACAGCACGGCGATCTACCTGATTCCCAAGCTGGTCATCCAGGTGTTCGAACATCGCTACATGGACTACAACATCGAGCAAACCCGTGGCCAGCAAACGCTGATCGTCAAACAATACCAACGGGCGCCGGTGGAGCGCTGGTCGCACGTCACCGAACAGCTGAACCACGACTTCGCACCGCTCAAGGTGAAATTGCTGCTGCGCCAGGATGCCAGCTACACCCCTGCTGAAGAAAAGCAGCTGGAAGATGGCAAGTCGGTGGTGCGCCTGGGGGAGTGGGGCTGGATGGAGGAAGTCAGCTCGCCGATCAATTCGCAGTTTGTGGTGAAGGTGACGATCCCGCCGGACCCGCTGGACATGAACGTGCTGTATTGGGCAATCAACGTGTTGATCATCGCGGCGTTGCTGGCCTGCCTGTTGATCTGGCTGCGCCCGCACTGGCGTGACCTGGAGCGCCTGAAAAGCACCGCTGCGCAACTTGGTAAAGGCAACCTGAGTGAGCGCACGCAGATTCCGCCCAGCTCCAACATCGGCAGCCTGGCGACGGTGTTCGACACCATGGCCGATGATGTCGAGCATTTGCTTAACCAGCAGCGCGACCTGCTCAATGCCGTCTCCCATGAACTGCGCACACCGCTGACCCGGCTGGATTTCGGCCTGGCGCTGGCGCTTTCCGAAGACTTGCCGCAGGCCAGTCGCGAACGCCTGCAAAGTCTGGTGGCGCATATTCGCGAGCTGGATGAGCTGGTGCTGGAGTTACTGTCCTACAGCCGCCTGCAAAACCCGGCGCAGTTGCCGGAGCGGGTTGAAGTGGTGCTCGATGAATTTATCGACAGCGTGTTGGGCAGTGTCGACGACGAGCTGCAAAACCCGGAGATCGTTATCGAGGTAGTGCTCGACTGTTCCGTTGAGCGCTTCAGCCTCGACCCGCGCCTCACCGCGCGGGTCTTGCAGAACCTGCTGCGCAACGCCACGCGCTACTGCGACAGGCGCATACAGGTGAGTGTTCAGGTGAGCGCCAAAGGCTGTGAAATCTGGGTGGACGACGACGGCATCGGTATTCCGCTGGACCAGCGTGAACGTATTTTTGAGCCGTTTTACCGCCTCGACCGCAGCCGTGACCGCGCCACCGGTGGCTTCGGCCTCGGCCTGGCGATCAGCCGGCGCGCGATGGAAGCCCAGGGCGGCACGTTGACCGCCACCGCCTCGCCGTTGGGCGGCGCGCGGTTTTGCGTGTGCTTGCCCAGCGTCGGCTGATCAGAGCACTTTCACGGCACGGCCGATCGCCTGAATCGGCCCTGTCGGTTTGCCGGTCGGCGAGCCGCGCGGGTCTTCCAGGGTCAGCTCAAACAACTGGTTCTGGGTAAGCGGCGGCAGGGCGTCCAGCGGCACCGACAGCGTTTGCCCGGGCTTGACCAGCCCCAGCGATACCGGGCCTTGCCAGCCGTCGCCCTTGGTCCAGAATTGCAGGGCTTTGTCGGTGGGCACTTCCATCACGCCCAAGGGAATCAACTGGATCTTCTGATCATTGCTCGCCTGGATCACCCAGCCGGGCGCCTGGCTCTGTGGCGCCACCAGCACCACCACAAAAGCCGGGTCCGCGGTGGGAGGGCGCGTCAGCAGCAGTGCCGCCAGTACCAAGGTAGTCACCAGCCCCGCGCCCGCCAGCCCACGCCACAGTGCGAGCAGGTTCCACCACGGCACGTCGGTCTCGGGGCCGGCGACGCTACGTTCAATGCGCCGCCAGAGCTGAGCGGAGGGCGGCACGGGTTCGGCAAGTGCCGTCAGCGGCAGCAAGCGTTGTTCCCAGGCATCCACCGCCGCGCGCAATTGCGGGTCCTGCTTCAGGCGCTGTTCCACCTCGGCGCGCTGCTCAGCGGGCAGGGTGCCCAGCACGTATTCGCTGGCGAGTTCATCCAGTGGGTCATTCATGCCATGCACTCCCGCAGCGCGGTGAGGCTACGTTTGATCCAGGCTTTGACGGTCCCCAGGGGCGTGTCCAGTTTCTGTGCGATTTCGCTGTGGGAATAGCCGTCGACATAGGCGTGCAGGATGCACGTACGACGGGCCGGGTCGAGCTGTTCCAGGCAGTGATAAATCCGGCCTTCACGTGCGCTGAATTCGAAGCTGTTTTCGGCTGCGGTGACGTGTTCATGTTCATCGCTCAGCGCCACCTCCCGGTAATGATTGCGCACGGCGTTAAGCGCAAGGTGACGGGTGATACTGAACACCCAGCCACGCGCCGCGCCACGGCTGGGGTCGAAACTGCTCGCGCCGCGCCAGACCTTGATAAACGCGTCATGCACGACATCTTCGGCGAGGGCTTTGTCCCGGACGATGCGCATCGCCACGCCGAGCAAACGGCTGCTGTCCTGCGCATACAATTGGCGCAAGGCGTGTTTATCGCCACGGGCGCAGGCCGCAAGGCAGGCTTCATAATCAAACAAACAACACATCCCCGAATGGCTGGATCCTGTGGCGAGCGCACTCGCCACAGCCAGCGTAGCCGAATTTACTCAGTTGGCCGCCCAAAAGATGTAGTCGGCCTGGTACTTCACCACTTCCTTCGCGCCTTTATTCGCCGCCGTGCATGCGCTGCTCGGCGCCACGCCACCTTTAAGGGCGACGCGCTGGATGTAGCTCACACCGCTCATTGCGCCCTTGCCTTCGGCCGGGTTGGCCTTGACCAGTTGATAGGGCAGGTTGCCTGCACTCGAAGGCGCTACGGCAAGTTGAGTGCCGGTGATTTTCGAGCCGTCTTTGGCTTGCCAGGTGGCCGGCGGACCAAAGTAGGTGCCCACTTGTTTGCCGCTGCGGTCATTCAAAACAGCTTTGGGGCCAATGAAGGTCCATTCGGTCTGGCCCGCAGCGTTGGCTTTGTCCTTGCACTCGTAGGTGATTTCGCCGACGCCGGTGGTCTCCAGCGCGACCTTGTGGCCGGCCGGCACTTTGATGCTCTCAGGCAAGTCGGTTTGGGCGAATACCGTTGGTGCGGCGGTGAGCAGGGCGGTAAGGCAGAGCAGTGCTTTAGCGTTCATGGGTATAGCTCCATTTCAGTAAAACAGCGGGGTGACTGAAAGGACTACACACGACTCGCGCGATTGGATGCACGGGTTAGAAAATAAACCTGAGAGGGCGCACACTGTGCCCCCGCTTTACCCTAAGAGAGATTGGCAATGACTGGTGTTCACACGTCTGCTCAACAAGGTTTCTCTACCCAGGCCGTTACCTACGCCCAAGGCCGGCCGGACTATCCACGGCAACTCACCGGCTGGCTCGCCAACACCTTGCACATCAATGCCCGGTCGACGGTCATCGACCTCGGCGCCGGCACCGGTAAATTCACCCGCATGCTCAGCACCCTGGCGCCGACGTTGATTGCCGTCGAGCCCGTGGAGGCAATGGGCGCGCAGCTCAGAAAACTGTTGCCGGATGTACGCCTGCTTAACGGCACCGCCGAGTCCATCCCTCTGGACGCCGCCAGCGCCGATGCGCTGGTGTGCGCGCAAGCCTTCCATTGGTTTTCGACTGAGGCCGCTCTGGCAGAAATTCACCGCGTGCTCAAGCCTGGCGGTCGTTTGGGGCTGGTGTGGAATGTGCGCGATGAGTCGGTGGGTTGGGTGGCCGCGATTACCGCGATCATCACGCCCTACGAAGGCGACACGCCGCGTTTTCACACAGGCCGTTGGCGCGAAGCCTTCACCGGCGAGTATTTTTCCGCGCCCGAAATGACGTGCTTTACCTACAGCCATGTCGGCAGCCCACAGGAAGTGATCATGGACCGGTTTCTCTCGGTGAGCTTTATCGCCGCGTTGCCTGCGGCGCAAAAGGCTGTGGTGACCTCGCAGTTGCAGGCATTGATCGACACCCATCCCGACTTGATCGGACGGGATACCGTTGCGTTCCCGTATCAAACCCAGGCGTTCGTCTGTCAGCGACTGACATAAAAAGCATAAAGTCAGATCACATTGATATAAGTCGTTATAAGAAAAATCGCTATCCTGCGGCCAGAAATTTATATGGCCGCAGGTGCTGTAATGGATGTGGGTAATGTTGGTTTTGTAGTGGCTGGCCTGATCGTTGGTTTTATCGTCGGCATGACCGGGGTCGGCGGGGGGTCGTTGATGACGCCGATTCTGCTCTGGTTCGGTATTAATCCCGCGACTGCGGTGGGCACTGATCTTTTGTACGCGGCGATTACCAAATCCGGTGGGGTGCTGGTTCACAGCAAGAACAGGAATATCGACTGGACCATTACCGGCTGGCTGACCCTGGGCAGCGTGCCTGCAGTGTTGCTGACGTTGTGGTTTCTTGCCAGTTTGCACACGGATCCGACTGCGATGAATGCGGTGATCAAGCAGGCGCTTGGGGTGGTGTTGCTGCTGACGGCGCTGGCGATTTTGTTCAAGAAAAGTTTGTTGGCGTTTGCTCAGCGTCATGCGGGTGATGACTATCAGATGAGCCCGCGTAACCTGAATGCGTTGACGGTGGTGACTGGGGCGGTCTTGGGCACCATGGTTGCTCTGACGTCTATCGGCGCTGGTGCGCTGGGGACTGTGGCGTTGTTTATTTTGTATCCGTTTCTGGCTACGCGGCGGTTGGTGGGGACTGAGATTGCGCACGCTGTGCCGTTGACGCTGGTCGCGGGGTTGGGGCATGCGAGCATGGGGAATATGGATTGGCATTTGCTGGGGTTTTTGTTGATGGGGTCGTTGCCGGGGATTTACCTGGGGAGTCACATGACCGGGAAGGTGCCGGATGGTGTGTTGCGGCCTTGTTTGGCGATTATGTTGATGAGCATTGGGTATAAATTGGCGTTTTGATTTGGACGGGGGGGTGGTGTACATATCCGTTGTTTGAGTTAGGGCTGATATGGGTTCCGCTCTTACAGCGGGTCACTTTTGGCAAACGCCCCAAAAGTAACCAAAAGGTCTTCGCCCCA
>NZ_JAUTYR010000052.1:0-28837 GCF_041946035.1 Pseudomonas sp. AMR01 | reverse complement strand
CGAGTGGTGGGGCACAGACCTTTTGGTTACTTTTGGGGCGTTTGCCAAAAGTGACCCGCTGTAAGAGCGGAACCAATCTCAGCCATCACCCAAATAACGGATATACCCCCGAAAAAAACTGAACAAACCCCAAAGCGACGTGTCCCCGCTTCCCATGTCACTCCCCACCCCGCAAATCCCTTAATTTCTCCCCACTACCGGAAGCCCCTCCAGGCCCCCGGCTGCGTCGGCATTTATCACCGGGCACCCAGCACATACCGATCCAAACGGCAGCTGAAAACGGACTTTCTCCTAAACCGTGACTACCAGGCAGGTTACCCCCATGCAGTTCAGCGAATTATTGGCAGCGATTTCCACCCATGCGATCCGTCTGCAACTGGAAGAAGGCGACCTGATCATCCTCGGCGATGACGATGCACTGGACGACACCGTGTGGGATCAACTCATCGCCCACAAACCAAGGCTCCTCGAACTGGTCGCCGACCATGGTGGTGACTGGCTCAGCCCGGCCTATCGCATCACCCCGAGCATGCTGCCGCTGGTCAACCTCGACCAGCCCGCCATTGATCGCATCGTTGCGGCCATCCCCGGCGGGGCGGCGAATGTGCAGGACATCTACCCGCTGGCGCCGCTTCAGGAAGGCATGCTCTACCACCATCTGTCGGCAGAGCAGGGCGACCCCTACGTGCTGCACGCGCAGTTCGTGTTCGACAGCCGCGCGCGGCTTGAGTCGTTTGCCGAGGCGCTGCAATGGGTGATCGACCGCCACGACATCCTGCGCACCTCAATGGTTTGGGAGCGCCTCGACGAACCGCTGCAAGTGGTATGGCGCAAGGCAACCCTGGCTTGTGAAGAGGCGCATTTTGACGGCGGCGATGTACTCGCTCAATTGCTCTCCCGCTATGACGCACGCGCCTACCGCATGGACCTGGGCCAGGCGCCGCTGCTGCGCCTGGTGTTCGCCAATGACCCGGCCCAGGGGCGGGTGGTGGCGATGCTGCTGTTCCATCACACCATTCTCGACCACACCGCCCTTGATGTTGTGCGCCATGAAATTCAGCTGTACCTGGCCGGGCAGCAAGCTCAGGCCGGTGAGCCGGTCGCGTTTCGCCGTTACATTGCGCAGGTGCGCCACGGCGTCAGCGAGCAGGCGCATGAAACATTCTTTCGCAGCATGCTCGCAGACATTGATGAGCCGACACTGCCATTCGGCCTGCAGGACGTGCAGGGCGATGGCCAGGGCATTGACGAAGCGCGCATCCCCGTCGACGCCGCGCTGAGCCGTCGCCTGCGTAGCCTGGCGCGCCCGCTGGGCGTGAGCGTGGCGAGCATGATGCACCTGGGCCTGGCCCGTGTGTTGGGCGTGGTCTCTGGCCGCGACGCCGTGGTTTTCGGCACCGTGATGCTCGGCCGCATGGGCGCGGGCGAGGGCGGTGAGCGCGCGTTGGGCATGTTCATCAACACCTTGCCGCTGCGCGTGGACGTGGGCGAGCAGGGCGTGCGCGCCGGGGTCAAGGCCACCCATGAGCGCTTGACGGCCTTGCTCAATCACGAACATGCGTCCCTGGCGCTGGCCCAGCGTTGCAGCGGTGTGGCCGCGCCGACGCCGTTGTTCAGCGCGATGCTCAACTACCGCCACAGCGCCGCCACCGACATGGCCGCGGTGATCGACGTGGCCGAAGGCATCAGGGTGCTCGGCGCCGAGGAACGCACCAATTACCCGCTGACGGTCAATGTCGATGACCTCGGTGAAGACTTCGCGCTGACCGTGATGGTTGACGCCGCCATCGGCGCGCACCGGGTGGCGGGCTACCTGCACACCGCGCTGGAAAGCCTGGCCGATGCGCTGGAGCAGCGACCGGATATGCCGCTCAGCGGCCTGAATATATTGCCCGACGCCGAACGCCACACACTGCTGCACGGCCTGAACCAAACCCCCACGCACTACGCCGATACCGCGCTGATCCATCAGCAGGTCGAAACCCACGCCGCCGCCCACCCCGATACCATCGCCCTGCGCTTTAACGATCAGCGCCTGACCTACCGCCAACTCAACGAACGCGCCAACCAGGTCGCTCACCGCCTGCTCGCTCAAGGCGTGCGTCCCGATGACCGCGTGGCGATCTGCGTCGAGCGTGGCCCGGAAATGATCATTGGCTTGCTGGGCATTCTCAAAGCCGGCGCGGGTTACGTGCCCATCGACCCGGCGTATCCGCTGGAACGCATCGCTTACACCCTGGCCGACAGCGAGCCGCTCGCCGTGCTGGTGCAAGGCAACACTCGCCGCCTGGTGGGTGATCTGCCGCACATCGACCTGAACAGCCTGCGCCAGGAATCCATCGTCAACCCACGGCTGCACCTGAGTCCGGCGAATCTCGCCTACGTGATTTACACCTCCGGCTCCACCGGCTTGCCCAAAGGCGTGATGATCGAACACCGCCAGGTGGCGCGGCTGTTCACCGCTACCGAGCAGTGGTTCGGCTTTAACAACAACGACGTGTGGGCGCTGTTTCACTCCTTCGCCTTCGATTTCTCGGTGTGGGAAATCTGGGGCGCGCTGATGCACGGCGGCCAGTTGCTGATCGTGCCGCAACCCGTCAGCCGCTCGCCCGAGGCGTGTTACACGCTGCTGTGCGACGCCGGTGTGAGCATCCTCAACCAGACGCCAAGCGCATTCCGTCAGTTGATCGCCGCCCAGGCCCAGAGCCCGCAGGCGCACTCGTTGCGCCAGGTAATTTTCGGCGGCGAGGCGCTGGAGCCGGGCATGCTCAAGCCGTGGTACGCCCGCGCCATAAATGCCGGCACGCAGTTGGTGAACATGTACGGCATCACCGAAACCACCGTGCACGTGACCTATCGCGCGCTCGAAGCGGCGGATGCGCAGTTGGTGGGCGTGAGCCCGATTGGGGTGCGCATTCCCGACCTGCAACTGTATGTGCTGGATGCGCGCCGCGAGCCATTGCCCTTTGGCGTGGTGGGCGAGTTGTACGTGGGCGGCGCCGGTGTGGCGCGCGGTTACCTGAACCGGGACGCGCTGAACGCCGAACGCTTCCTGGCAGACCCGGCCACCGGTTTGCGCATGTACAAGACCGGCGACCTCGGCCGCCTGCTGGCCGATGGCAGCGTTGAATACCTGGGCCGCAACGACGACCAGGTGAAGATCCGTGGTTTCCGTATCGAACTCGGTGAAATCGAAGCGCGCCTGGCCACCGCCGATGGCGTGCGTGACGCGGTGGTGATTGCCCGTGAAGGCCAGCCCGGCGACAAACGCCTGGTGGCCTATGTGATTGCCGAACGCGAACTCAGCGCCGCCGAACTGCGCGATCACCTGCTGCTCAGCCTGGCCGATTACATGGTGCCCGCCGCCTTTGTGATGCTGGATAAATTGCCGCTGACCACCAACGGCAAACTCGATCGCAAGGCCTTGCCCGCGCCGGATGCAAATGCCTTGGTGCGCCGTGGCTACGAAGCTCCGCAAGGCGCGGTGGAAACCGCCATCGCCGGCCTCTGGCAAGACCTGCTCAAGCTCGACCGGGTGGGGCGCGACGACAACTTCTTCGAATTGGGCGGGCACTCGCTGCTGGCGGTGAAGTTGATCGAACGCATGCGCCAAGTGGACCTCAGCGCCGATGTGCGCGTGCTGTTCGGCCAGCCAACCCTGGCTGCACTGGCGGCGGCGGTGGGCGGGCAGCAAGAAGTGCAGGTGCCGGAAAACCTGATCAAACAAGACAGCCAGACCATCACCCCGGCCATGCTGCCGCTGATCGACCTGGACCAGGCGGCAATCGACCACATCCTGCACGCCGTGCCCGGCGGCATCGCCAATGTGCAAGATATTTACGGCCTCGCACCGTTGCAGGCCGGCATTCTTTATCACCACCTGGCCACGACCGAGGGCGACCCCTACGTGTTGCAGGTGCAGTTCAGCTTCGCCGATCAAGCGGCAGTGGACGCGTTTGTCCATGCGCTGCACAGCGTGATCGAGCGCAACGATATCCTGCGCACCGCCATCCTCTGGGAAGGCCTGGACGAGCCGGTGCAAGTGGTCCTGCGCCAGGCGCCGCTGGCCATTGAGCATATTGAAACCGCAGGCGTCGATGCCCTGGCGCACCTGCAACAGCGCTTCGACCCGCGTCACTATCGTCTCGACCTGTCCCGCGCTTCGCTGATGCGGTTGGCGTATGCCGAAGAGCAGGGCCGCTACGTTGGCATCCTACTGCTGCACCATATCCTGCTCGACCACACCGCCCTGCAAGTGCTGGTGGAAGAAATGAGCGCCAGCCTTTCCGGCACCAGCGCGCAGTTGCCTGACGCCGTGCAGTACCGCAATTACGTGGCCCAGGCGCGCCTCGGCGTCACCCAGGCGCAACACGAAGCGTTCTTCAGCGAGATGCTCGGCGATATCGACGAGCCGACCCTGGCTTTCGGCTTGCAGGACGTAAACGGTGACGGCAGCGGCATCGTTGAGGCTCACTTGCCCTTGGAACCGGCACTCAGCCACGGCCTGCGCGAACAGGCGCGCCAGCTCGGCGTGAGCACCGCCAGCCTGGTGCACCTGGCCTGGGCGCAGGTGTTGGGGCAGGTTTCAGGTCAGCAAGACGTGGTATTCGGCACCGTGTTGCTCGGCCGCATGCAGGGCGGTGAAGGCGCCGACCGCGCGCTGGGGATGTTCATCAACACCTTGCCGTTGCGGGTCAACGTGGGCGCCACCGGTGTGCAGGCCGGGGTGCGCGCCATCCATGCGCGCCTCGCGCAATTGCTCGGGCATGAACATGCCTCGCTGTCCCTTGCCCAGCGTTGCAGCGGCGTGCCGGCTTCGCTGCCGCTGTTCAGCACGCTGCTCAACTACCGTCACAGCGCGCCGGGTGAAGCGCCGGGAGACAGCCCGTTTGCCGCATCCGGCATCGAGATTCTCAGCTCCGAAGAGCGCAGCAACTACCCGCTGGTGCTCAACGTTGATGACCTCGGCACCGGCTTTTCGCTCACCGTACAAGGCGTGGCCGAGTTGAATGTGCAGCGCGTGGGCGACTACATGCTCACCGCGCTGCGCCATCTGGTCAGCGCGCTGCAACAGGCGCCGACCACGCCGTTGCAGGCCGTGTCGATCCTGCCGCCTGCCGAGCGTCACCTACTGCTGGTGGCGTTCAACGCCACCGGCCGTGAGTACCCGTCGCAGCTGGGCGTGCACCAACTGTTCGAAGCCCAGGCGCTGGCGCGTCCCGAAGCTGTGGCGGCGGTGCAAGGCCAGCTGTCGCTGAGCTACCGCGACCTCAACCGCCGCGCCAACCGCCTGGCCCATCACCTGATCAATCAGGGCGTGCAACCGGGCGAAAGCGTGGCCATTGCGCTGCCACGCTCCCTGGATTTGCTGGTGTGCCAACTGGCAATCCTCAAGTGCGCGGCGGTGTATGTGCCGCTGGACGTCAACGCCCCGGTCGAGCGCCAGGCCTTTATGGTGCAGGACAGCGGCGCGCATCGCGTGCTCAGCAGCCTGGCCGACCTGAACCTGGACGCGCTGTCGCCGCGCAACCCGGAGCTGGCGCAGTCTTCGGATGACGTCGCGTACATCATGTACACCTCCGGCTCCACCGGCGCACCGAAGGGCGTGCAAGTGCCGCACCGCGCAATCTCGCGGCTGGTGCTGAACAACGGTTATGCCGACTTCAACGAGCGCGACCGCGTGGCCTTTGCCTCCAACCCGGCCTTCGACGCCAGCACCCTCGACGTGTGGGCGCCGCTGCTCAATGGCGGTTGCGTGGTGGTGGTCGAGCACGCGGTGCTGCTGTCCCAGGCGGCGTTCGCCTCGCTGTTGCAGGAGCAGGCCGTCAGCGTGTTGTGGATGACCGCAGGCTTGTTCCATCAATACGCCGATGCCTTGCTGCCAGTGTTCCGCCAGCTGCGCTATTTGATTGTCGGCGGCGATGTCCTCGACCCGCTGGTGATCGGCCGCGTACTCAAACACGGCAAACCCCAACACCTGTTGAACGGCTATGGCCCGACCGAAGCCACGACGTTCTCGACCACGTTCGAGATCACCACGGCAGGCGAGGGCGCTATCCCGATTGGCCGACCCATCGCCAATGCCCAGGCCTACGTGCTCGACGCGCGCCAGCAGCCCGTGCCGCTGGGCGTGGTCGGCGAGCTGTACATCGGCGGCGCAGGCGTCGCCAAAGGTTATTTGAACCAGCCGCAGCTGACTGCCGAAAAATTCATCCCCAACCCCTTCGGCGACGGGCAGTTGTACCGCAGTGGCGACCTCGCCAGTTGGCAAGCCGACGGCACGCTGCTCTACCAGGGACGCAACGACCTGCAGGTGAAAATTCGCGGGTTCCGCATCGAACCCGGCGAAATCGAAACCTGCCTGGCGGCCTTCCCCGGCGTGAAAGACGCCGTGGTGCTGGCCCGCGAAGACGAGCCCGGCGACAAACGCCTGGTGGCCTACTACACCTCGCCCGCGCCGCTGGACATTGAAGCCCTGCGCGCCCATCTGCAAGGCCAGTTGCCGGACTACATGGTGCCGTCGGCCTATGTGTGGCTGGAACTGTTGCCGCTTACCGCCAATGGCAAGCTCGACCGCAAAGGCCTGCCGGTGCCGGACCAGAGCGCGCTGCTCAGCCGTGGCTACGAGGCCCCGGAAGGTGAGGTGGAAACCCTGCTGGCGCAGATCTGGCAGGACGTGCTCAAGCTCGAACGTGTTGGCCGGCATGATCATTTCTTCGAACTGGGCGGGCATTCGCTGTTGGCGGTCAGCCTGATTGAACGCATGCGCCAGGTCGGCCTGAGCGCTGACGTGCGCGTGCTGTTCAGCCAGCCAAGCCTGGCGGCGCTGGCAGCGGCGGTGGGCAGTGGCCGCGAAATCGTGGTGCCGGCCAATGGCATTCCGTCAGGGTGCACGCAGATTACTCCGTCGATGCTGACCCTGGTGCAGCTCGACCAAACGGCGATTGATCGCATCGTCGCCACTGTTCCCGGTGGCGCGGCCAATGTGCAGGATATTTACCCGCTGGCGCCGTTGCAGGAAGGCATTCTTTACCACCATATCAGTGCCGAACACGGCGACCCGTACCTGCTGCAATCGCGCATGGCGTTCGACAGCCTCGAACGCTTGCAGGCGTTCATGGGTGCGCTGCAACAAGTGGTGGCGCGCCATGACATCCTGCGTACCGGCGTGGTCTGGGAAGGCCTGGACAGCCCGGTGCAAGTGGTCTGGCGTGATGCGCAACTGGTGGTGCAGGAGGTCAATCTGGACCCGGCCGACGGCGGCATCATCGAACAACTGCATGCGCGTTTCGACGCTCGTCACTATCGCCTGGACATCACCCAGGCGCCGCTGCTGCGCATGGTGTACGCCCACGATCCGGCGAATAACCGAGTGGCTGCCATCCTGCTGTTTCATCACCTGGCGCTGGACCATACCGCCATGGAAGTGGTCGGCCAGGAAATGCGCGCGTTTATGTTCAACCGCGCCGATGCGCTGCCGGAGGCGGCGCCGTTTCGCACCTACGTGGCCCAGGCGCGCCTGGGTGTGAGCGTGGCGGAGCATGAGCAGTTCTTCCGCGAGATGCTGGCCGAGGTCGATGAACCCACGTTGCCGTTCGGCATTCAGGACGTGCAGGGCGATGGCCGCGATATCGAAGAAGCCGAGTTGCACCTCGACGCGGCATTGGCGATGCGCGTGCGTGAACAGGCGCGTGCCTTGGGCGTCAGCGCGGCCAGCCTGATGCATGTGGCGTGGGCGCAAGTGCTGGGGCTGGTGTCGGGGCTCGACGATGTAGTGTTCGGCACCGTATTGATGGGCCGCATGCAGGCCGGCGACGGCGCCGACCGCGCACTGGGCATGTTCATCAATACCTTGCCCTTGCGCGTGAATGTGGCGGCGAGCGCCGGGGTCGCCGTCAAGGCAACCCATGCGCGCTTGAGCGCCTTGCTCGGCCACGAACACGCGTCCCTGGCGTTGGCCCAGCGCTGCAGCGGCGTGGCCACCTCGGTGCCGCTGTTCAGCGCCTTGCTCAATTACCGCCACAGCAGCCCCGGCGAAATGGCCCGCGATGGCCATGGCATCTGGGAAGGTGTGCAATTGCTTGGCGGTGAAGAACGCAGCAACTACCCGCTGACCCTCAGCGTCGACGACTTGGGTACAGCGTTTGGCCTGACCATGCTGGCGCTGCCGCAGATCGGCGCCCGGCGTCTGTGCGGGTACATGCACAGCGCCATCGAACAGCTGATCGGCACGTTGGACAGTGCAGAGAAAACCGCGCTGAACACCCTGCACATTCTGCCCGCCGCCGAACGCGACATGCTGCTGCGTGACTTCAACGCGACCGCCGCCGATTTCCCTAAGGGCCACACCGTGCACGGTGCCTTTGAGGCTCAGGCCGAGCGCCAGCCGCAGGCGATTGCCGTGACGCAAGACGGCGAGTCGCTGACCTATCAGCAACTCAATCAACGCGCCAATCAGCTGGCCCATCACCTGCTGGAACACGGCGTGCAGCCAGACGACCGAGTCGCCCTGTGCTGCCGTCGCGGCCCGCACATGCTGGTGGGCTTGCTGGGTATTCTCAAGGCCGGCGCCGGTTACGTGCCGATCGACCCGGCGTATCCCGCCGAGCGTATCGCCTACCTGTTGCAGGACAGCGCGCCGGTGGCCGTGGTGGCCGAGGCCAGCACCCGCGACCTGTTGGGCGACGTGGCGAGCATCGACCTGTTCGACCCGAACTTGCAGCACCACGCCAGCAGCAACCCGCACCTCGCCAACCTGACCCCGGCGCACCTGGCCTACGTGATCTACACCTCCGGTTCCACCGGCCAGCCCAAAGGCGTGATGGTAGAACACCGCACCGTGGAAAACCTGGTGCACTGGCACTGCGAAGCGTTCGGGCTGGACGCGCGCAGCCACACCAGCAGCGTCGCGGGCTTTGGTTTTGATGCCATGGCCTGGGAGGTCTGGCCGGCGCTGTGTGTCGGCGCAACCCTGCATCTGCCGCCTGCCGAGGTGGGCAATGAAAACATTGATGAACTGCTCGCCTGGTGGCTGGCGCAACCGCTGGACGTCAGCTTCCTGCCGACCCCGGTGGCCGAGTACGCCTTCAGCCAGAACCTGGCCCACCCCGGCTTGCGCATCCTGCTGATCGGCGGCGATCGCCTGCGCCAGTTCAGCCAGGAGCGGCGCTTTGCGGTGATCAACAACTACGGCCCCACCGAAGCCACCGTGGTCGCCACGTCCGGCCGCGTGCGCGCCGGGCAGGCGTTGCATATCGGTCGCCCGGTGGCGAACGCCAGCGTCTACGTGCTCGATGAGCAATTACGCCCGGTGCCGGTCGGCGTAGCGGGCGAATTGTTTGTGGGCGGCAGCGGCGTGGCGAGGGGTTACCTGAACCGTCCTGAAATGACCGCCGAGCGCTTCCTGCAAGACCCGTTCAACCCGGGCCGCATGTACCGCACCGGTGACCTGGTGCGCTGGTTGCCCGACGGCACAATCGACTATCTGGGCCGCAACGATGATCAGGTCAAGGTGCGCGGTGTGCGCGTTGAACTGGGCGAAATCGAAAGCCGGCTGGCCGCGCTCGAAGGCGTCCGGGAAGCCGTGGTGTTGGTGCGCGAGGGCCGCTTGATCGCCTGGTTCACCGAGCATTACCCGCTGGCGATTGAAACCCTGCGCGCCCAATTGCAGGCGCAACTGCCCGACGCATTGGTGCCGGCGGCCTATGTAAAACTTGCCGCGTTGCCCCTGACGGCCAACGGCAAGCTGGACCGCAAGGCCTTGCCCGACCCCGATCAAAGCGCATTGCTGACCCGCGACTATGAAGCACCGCAAGGCGAGGTCGAAACCACGTTGGCCGGCATCTGGGCCGAGGTGTTGCAGGTGGAGAAGGTCGGTCGCCACGACCACTTCTTCGAACTCGGCGGCCACTCGCTGCTGGCGGTGAGCCTGATCGAACGCATGCGCCAGGTCGGCCTCAGCGCCGATGTGCGCGTGTTGTTCAGCCAGCCAACCCTCGTTGCACTTGCGGCGGCCGTGGGCAGCGGCCGTGAAGTGACGGTGCCGGCCAACCGTATCCCACGGGACTGTACGCGGATCACGCCCGACTTGTTGCCGCTGGTTGATCTCGACCAATCGACGATTGATCAAGTGGTTGCCGGCGTCCCCGGCGGCGCCGCCAATGTGCAGGATATTTACCCGCTGGCGCCGTTGCAGGAAGGCATTCTTTACCACTACATCACCGCCGAGCAGGGCGACCCGTACTTGCTGCAATCGCACCTGGCGTTTGACAGCCTCGAGCGCGTGAACGCCTTCGCCCGGGCGCTGCAACAGGTGATCAACCGCCACGACATTCTGCGCACCGGCATCGTCTGGGAAGGCTTGGTACAACCGCTGCAAGTAGTGTGGCGCAAGGCTGAACTGAGCGTGCAGGCCCTGCAGTTGCAAGGCGACGTACTCGCGGCGCTGCATGAGCGTTTTGATGCGCGGCGCTATCGCCTGGATATCGGCACGGCCCCGCTGATTCGCTTGATGTACGCCAATGACCCGGCCAATTCGCGGGTGGTGGTGGTGTTGCTCTATCACCATATCGTGCTCGACCATACCGCATTCGACGTGGTGTTGCGCGAAATGCAGGGCCATTTGCTCGGCCACGCGGCACCCACCGCAGCCCCGATGCCGTACCGCAATTACGTGGCCCAGGCGCGCCTGGGTGTGAGTGAAACAGAGCATGAGGCGTTCTTTCGCGACATGCTCGGCGATGTGGATGAGCCGACCTTGCCGTTCGGCCTTCAGGATGTGCGCGGTGACGGCAGCGCCATTGGCGAACACACCGTGCATCTTGGCGGCGACCTCAACCGCCGTCTGCGGGCCCAGGCCCGACTGCTGGGCGTGAGCACTGCGAGCCTGTTTCACCTGGCCTGGGGCCAAGTGCTGGCAGCGACGTCGGGTCGGCACAGCGTGGTGTTTGGCACGGTGTTGGTGGGTCGCCTGCAAGGCGGCGAGGGCGCTGATCGCGCGCTTGGGGTGTTTATCAATACCTTGCCGCTGCGTCTGGATATCGATGCACAGGGTGTGCGTGCGGCTGTACGTGCCACGCACGCCAGGCTCACCGCGTTGCTCGGGCATGAACACGCCTCCCTGGCGTTGGCTCAGCGCTGCAGCGGGGTGACGGCGCCAGCGCCACTGTTCAGTTCGATGCTCAACTATCGCCATCGCGGCGCAGCCACCCGTTCCGCCGACGCGGAGCAGGCATGGGAAGGCATGCAGACGCTGGTCAATGACGGGCGCACCAACTACCCGCTGACCTTGAACGTTGACGATCTGGGTGACGGTTATGACCTCACCGCACTGGCGCAAGTCGATGCGCAACGCGTGTGTGGTTACATGCAAACTGCGTTGTCCGGTTTGGTCGAAGCGCTGGAACAGGCGCCGGATCAGGCACTGAATCGCCTGGCGATTCTGGGCGCTGAGGAACGACACAAACTGTTGGTCGAATTCAACGCCACCGAGGTGAATTACAACCTCGACCAGACCCTGCACGGCATGTTCGAGGCCCAGGTTGAACGCACACCGCAGGCGGTAGCGGTCAAAGCTGGCGATCAACAGCTGACCTATAGCGAACTCAACGCACGCGCCAACCGTCTCGCTCACCATTTGCGTGAGCGTGGTGTACAACCGGATGCCCGCGTGGGGATCTGCGTCGAGCGCGGCCTGGACATGGTGGTCGGCCTGTTCGCCATCCTCAAGGCCGGTGGCAGTTATGTACCGCTGGACCCGGCCTACCCGCAGGACCGCATCGCCTACATGCTGCAAGACAGTGCGCCGGTGGTGGTGCTGGCCCAGGGCGCGACCCGTGCATTGCTGGGCGATGTGCCGGTGATCGACCTCGACCACAGCACCTGGCAGCACCAGCCCGCGGGCAACTTGCAGGTCGCGGGGCTCACGCCTCAGCATCAGGCCTACGTGATCTACACCTCCGGCTCCACCGGCCAGCCCAAAGGCGTCATCAACGAACACGCCGGTGTGGTCAACCGCCTGCTGTGGATGCAGGACGCCTACGGCCTAAACGCCGATGACGCGGTGCTGCAGAAAACCCCGTTCAGCTTCGACGTGTCGGTGTGGGAGTTCTTCTGGCCTCTGTTCACTGGCGCACGCCTGGTGATGGCGCGCCCGGGCGGTCACAAAGACCCGGCGTACCTGTGCCGGATCATCGAAGCCGAACAGATCACCACGCTGCACTTCGTGCCGTCGATGCTCGACGTATTCCTTGCCCATGGTGATGTGAGCCAGGCAGCCGGCCTGGTGCGCGTGATGTGCAGCGGTGAAGCCTTGCCGGGCAGCCTGGTGCGGCGCTTCAAACAGCAATTGCCGCAGATCGGCCTGTACAACCTGTACGGCCCCACCGAAGCGGCGGTGGACGTGACCGCGTGGAATTGCGCACGCCCCGAGGTGCCGGACAACACGCCGATCGGCAAGCCCATCGCCAACACCCGCATGTACCTGCTCGACGCGCAGTTGCAGCCGCTGCCGCTGGGGGTGGTCGGCGAGCTGTTTATCGGCGGCGTGCAAGTGGCGCGGGGTTACCTCAACCGGCCTGATTTGACCGCCGAGCGTTTCCTCCAGGACCCGTTCACCTGCGGCCGGATGTATCGCACCGGTGACGTGGGGCGTTACTTGCCCGACGGCAATATCGAGTACCTGGGCCGCAACGATGACCAGGTAAAAATCCGTGGCCTGCGCATCGAACTGGGAGAGATCCAGGCACGTTTGCTCGAGCATCCTCACGTCAACGAAGCGGCCGTTATCGCCCGTGAAGAGCGGCTGGTCGCCTACTACACCGGTGTGCAAACCGACGTCGAACGCCTGCGCACCCAGTTGTTGCAGCACTTGCCGGATTTCATGGTGCCCGCGCTGTTCGTGCACCTCGATGCACTGCCGCTGAGCCCCAACGGCAAGCTCGACCGCAAGGCCTTGCCGGCACCGGGCGCTGAAGCGCTGATCGTGCGTGAGTACGCGGCGCCCGAAGGCAACACCGAAATCCTCCTCGCCCAGCTGTGGGCCGAGTTGCTCAAGGTGGAGCGAGTAGGGCGGCATGACAATTTCTTTGAACTGGGTGGGCATTCGCTGCTCGCCGTGAGCTTGATCGGGCGCTTGCGCCAGGAAGGCATGGAAGCCGACGTGCGGGCGCTGTTCGAACAGCCGACCCTGGCCGGCTACGCCGCCATAACCGAACGAATGGAGATCGTCCTGTGAGCATCCTCGAACTGCTGGCGACGCTGAAAACCAAGGACGTGCAGCTTGCGCTCAAGGGCGAACAGCTGTCGGTGCAAGGCAACAAACACGCCTTGAGCGACCCCGCGATTCTCGCGGCGTTGCGTGAGCACAAACCGGCGTTGATCGAGCTGATCAAGGCCGGCGAATATTCGGCCACCAAGGCGGGCGAAGTCGAGGTGCCAGCCAATGGCATCCCGCTCGGCGCAGAGCGCATCACCCCGGCGATGTTGACCCTGTCGAGCCTGAGCCAGGACGAGATCGACCGGATCGTCGCCACCGTCGACGGCGGCGTGGCAAACATTCAGGACATCTACCCGCTGGCGCCGTTGCAGGAAGGCATTCTGTTTCACCACGTCAGTGCCGAGCAGGGTGATCCGTATGTGATGCAGTCGCAGTTTGCCTTCGACAGCCTGGAGCGCTTCGACGCGTTTGCCCAGGCGTTGCAAACCGTGATGGACCGCCACGACATCCTGCGTACCGGGGTGGTTTGGGACGGTTTGCAGGAACCGTCGCAAGTGGTGTGGCGCCAGGCGCGGTTGCCGGTGCAAACCCTCGAACTGGACCCGGCAGACGGCGATATCGCCGCGCAACTGCACGCGCTGTTCGACGCCCGTCACTATCGGCTCGACGTGACCCAGGCGCCGCTGTTGCGCCTGGTGCATGCGCAGGACTCGGCTCATCAACGCATCGTTGCCACGTTGCTGTTCCACCACATGGCGCTGGACCACAGCGCCCTGGAAGTGGTGTGCCATGAAATGCAGGCCTGCCTGTTGGGCCAGGGCACGGCGTTGGGCCAGGCGGTACCGTTTCGCAACTATGTGGCGCAGGCGCGGCTGGGCATCAGCGAGAAAGAGCATGAAAGTTTTTTCCGCCAGATGCTCGGCGATATCAGCGAGCCAACTTTGCCGTTTGGTTTGCAGGATGTTCAGGGCGATGCACGCGGCATTGCCGAAGTCAGCCTGCCGCTGGCAGCGCAACTGGGCCAGCGCCTGCGCGCCCAGGCGCGGCAATTGGGCGTGAGCACCGCGAGCCTGTTTCATCTGGGCTGGGCGCAGGTATTGGGCGTGTTGGCCGGCAAACAGCAAGTGGTATTCGGCACGGTATTGATGGGCCGCATGCAAGGCCGTCATGACACGGACCGCGCGCTGGGTATCTTCATTAACACGCTGCCGTTTCGTGTGGACGTGGACGGCCAGGACGTGCGCGCCGGGGTCAAGGCCACGCATGCGCGGCTGACCACTTTGCTGCGCCATGAACATGCGTCGCTGGCCCTGGCTCAGCGTTGCAGCGGCGTTGTGGCACCGACGCCGCTGTTCAGCGCCTTGCTCAATTACCGCCACAGCGCACCCGCCGCGAGTGCCGAGACCGTATCGGCCTGGCACGGCATCACGGCGCTCAGCGCCGAAGAACGCACCAATTACCCGTTGACCTTGAGTGTCGATGACCTGGGTGAAGGCTTTGGTTTGAGCCTGCTGGCAAGCACCCAGGTAGACCCGCAACGGGTTTGCGCCTACCTGCAAACCGCACTGGAAAACCTGGTGAGTGCCCTGGAACAGGCGCCCGACACCCCGCTCAAACAGGTGCCGGTGCTGCCTGCCGCCGAGCGCGCTTTGCTGTTGGAACAGTTCAATGCGACCCAGGCGGATTTCCCCCAGGGCACCACGCTGCACGGTCGCGTCGAGGCCCAGGCCGCGCTGACCCCCAGCGCCATCGCCGCCGTCTACCATGGCCGTCAACTGACCTACGCCGAACTGAACGCGCAAGCCAACCTGTTGGCCCATCACCTGTTGGCGCTGGGGGTCAAACCCGACGACCGCGTGGCCATCGTTGCCCGCCGTGGCCTGGATACCCTCGCCGGGTTGCTGGCGATCCTCAAGGCCGGCGCCTGTTACGTGCCCGTGGACCCTTCGCACCCGGCCGAGCGTTTGAACTACTTGCTGACCGACAGCGCGCCGGTGGCCGTGCTGACGCAACAGGTGTTGCATGACCGCTTGCCGGCGCTTGAGGTGCCGGTGATTCACCTCGATCGTTACACCTGGCAGCACCATTCGGCGAGCAACCCCAAGGTGGCGCTCACGCCGTCAAACCTCGCCTATGTGATCTACACCTCTGGCTCCACGGGCTTGCCCAAAGGCGTGATGGTGGAACACCACACCGTGGCCAACCTGGTGGATTGGCACTGCAACGCCTTTGACCTGCGCGCCGGGCGCCACACTGCCAGCGTCGCCGGCTTTGGGTTTGATGCGATGGCCTGGGAAGTCTGGCCGGCGCTGTGCGTCGGCGCGACCTTGCACCTGCCGCCCGCCAGTGATGGCGCCGAAGACATCGACGCGCTGCTCGCCTGGTGGTGCGCGCAGCCGCTGGACGTGTGCTTCCTGCCCACGCCGGTGGCCGAGTACGCGTTCAGCCAACAGATCGAACACCCGACGCTGCGCACCTTGCTGATCGGCGGCGATCGCCTGCGTCAGTTCTCGCGAGCCCAGCGTTTTGAGCTGATCAACAACTACGGCCCCACTGAAGCCACAGTGGTCGCCACCTCCGGCAAGGTCGAGGTGGGCCAGCCGTTGCATATCGGTAAACCCGTCGCCAACGCCACGGTGTACCTGCTGGATGAAGCGCAGCAGCCGGTGCCGCTGGGCGTGGCGGGCGAGTTGTATGTGGGCGGCAAAGGCGTGGCGCGTGGTTACCTGAACCGCCCGGAACTGACGGCCGAACGCTTCCTGCAAGACCCGTTCAACGGCGGGCGCATGTACCGCACCGGCGACCTGGCGCGCTGGCTGCCGAACGGCACGCTTGAATATTTGGGGCGTAACGATGACCAGGTGAAGGTCCGTGGCGTGCGCATCGAGCTGGGCGAGATCGAAACTCAACTCAACGCATTGCCCGGGATTCAGGAAACCGTGGTACTGGTCCGCGAAGACCGGCTGGTGGCGTATTTCACTGAAAACCCCCAGCTGGATCCTTTGGCCGTGGGCGATATTCGCGCCCATCTGGTGGCGCACTTGCCGGATTACATGGTGCCGGTGGCCTACGTAAAACTCGACGCCTTGCCGCTGACTGCCAACGGCAAACTCGACCGCAAGGCGTTGCCCGCGCCGGACAGGGCTGCCGTGTTTACCCGCGAGTACCAAGCGCCACAGGGCGAAATCGAAAGCGTGTTGGCGCATATCTGGGGTGACGTGCTGCAGGTTGAACGCGTGGGGCGCCAGGATCATTTCTTTGAACTGGGCGGCCATTCATTGCTGGCAATGCGCATGGTTTCGCAGGTTCGTCAGCGCCTGGGCGTGGAGCTGTCGCTCGGCGATTTGTTCGCCAATGCCGAACTGGCGGCGGTGGCCGACGTGCTCGCCCAGGCCGGGCGCAGCACCTTGCCGAATATCCTCCCGGCCAATCGTGATGAGCCCATCCCGTTGTCGTTTGCCCAGCAGCGCCTGTGGTTTTTGGCGCTGATGGAAGGCGCCAACACGGCCTACAACATTCCGATTGGCTTGCGCTTGCGTGGGCAGTTGCACGTGGACGCCTTGCAGCGCGCGCTGGCGCGAATCGTCGCGCGGCATGAAACCCTGCGCAGCCGTTTCGCCCAGCAAGGCGACGAAGCCCAAGTGCTGATCATGCCCGCCGAAGACGTGTTGCCCCTGCAAGTGCAGGACCTGCGTCGCCACCCCCAACCCCAGCAGGCGCTGGATGCGTTGATCCACGGCGAGGCGTCGGCGCCTTTCGACCTGGAGCGTGGCCCGTTGCTGCGTGGCCGCTTGGTGGTGATGGCCGACGATCACCATGTGCTGCTGCTGACCCTGCACCATATTGTCTCTGACGGTTGGTCGATGGGCGTGCTGACGCGCGAGCTGATGGCGCTGTATCGGGCGTTCAGCCATGGCCAGCCTGACCCGTTGCCAGCGTTGCCGATCCAGTACGGCGACTTTGCCGTGTGGCAGCGCCTGTGGTTGAGCGGTGAGGTGTTGCAGCGCCAAAGCAGCTTTTGGCAGCAGGCCCTGGCCGGTGCGCCGGCCTTGCTCACCTTGCCCACCGACCGCCCGCGCCCGGCGCAGCAGGACTACGCCGGCAGCAGCGTCGAGGTACGCCTGGACGAACGCCTCACTGCCGGGCTCAAGGCGTTGAGCCAACGCCATGGCACCACGCTGTACATGACCCTGATGACCGCCTGGGCCTCACTGCTGGCGCGGCTTTCCGGGCAGCAGGACCTGGTGATCGGCTCGCCGGTGGCTAACCGCACGCGGGGCGAGGTAGAAGGGCTGATCGGCTTGTTCGTGAACACCTTGGCGGTGCGCATCGACACCTCGGGCGAGCTGAGCACCGAGGCGTTGCTGGCTCGGGTCAAGGCCCTGACGCTGGCGGCCCAGGCCCATCAGGACCTGCCGTTCGAACAGGTGGTGGAAATCACCCGGCCCGTGCGCAGCCTGGCCCACAGCCCGGTGTTCCAGACCCTCTTGACCTGGCAGGACAGCAGCGCGCCGACGTTGGCGTTGGGCGACCTGGCGCTGGAAGGCATTGTGGAGAACAGCCACTTTGCCAAGTTCGACCTGTCGCTGGATCTGGGCGAAGTGCAGGGCAGCATTCTCGGTGCGCTGGAATATGCCGTGGCGCTGTTCGATGAGTCGACGGTGCAGCGTTATGTCGGCTACTTCATCCGCGTGTTGCAGGCCATGGTCGAAAACGATCAGGCAATCCTTGCGTACGCGCCGCTGATGGATGAGCGCGAGCGTCAGCATCTGCTGGTCGACTTCAACGCCACGCAGGTGGAGTACAACCTCGACCAGACCCTGCACGGGATGTTCGAAGACCAGGTGCTGCGCACGCCGCATGCCGTTGCGGTGAAGGCGGGCGAGCGGCAACTGACCTACGCCGAGCTGAATGCGCGCGCCAACAGGCTCGCCCATCACCTGCTGGAACTGGGTGTGCAGCCCGATTCCCGCGTGGCCATTTGTGTGGAACGTGGCCTGGAAATGGTCATCGGCCTGTACGCGATCCTCAAGGCGGGCGCCGCCTATGTACCGCTGGACCCGGCGTACCCGCTGGAACGCATCGCCTACATGTTGCAAGACAGCGCGCCGCGCGTGGTGCTGACCCAGGGCGCCACCAGCGGGTTGCTCGGCGCGGTGCCGGTGGTCGATCTGGACCTGCCGACCTGGCAGCACTTGCCCGCCGAAAACCCTGACGTAGCCGGCGTCAGTGCTTACGTGATCTACACCTCCGGTTCCACCGGCCAGCCCAAAGGTGTGATCAACGACCATGCCGGCGTGGTCAACCGCCTGCTGTGGATGCAAGACGAATATGGCCTCACGACCAAAGACACCGTGCTGCAGAAAACCCCGTTCAGTTTCGACGTGTCGGTGTGGGAGTTCTTCTGGCCGCTGTTTACCGGTGCGCGCCTGGTGATGGCGCAGCCTGGCGGGCATAAAGACCCGGCGTACCTGTGCGATGTGATCGAGGCAGAAGCGGTGACCACCTTGCACTTTGTGCCCTCGATGCTGGACGTATTCCTTGCCCACGGCGATGTGAGCCAGGCAGCCGGGCTGGTGCGTGTGATGTGCAGCGGTGAAGCCCTGCCGGGCAGCCTGGTACGGCACTTCAAGCGGCAATTGCCGGGCAGCGAGTTGCATAACCTGTATGGCCCGACCGAAGCCGCCGTGGATGTGACGGCGTGGAACTGCGCAGGCGCGGTGACGCCGGACAACACGCCAATCGGCAAACCCATCGCGAATACGCGCATGTACCTGCTGGATGCGCAGTTGCAGCCGGTGCCGCTGGGCGTGGTCGGCGAGCTGTTTATCGGTGGCGTGCAAGTGGCGCGGGGGTACCTGAACCGCCCTGAACTAAATGCCGAACGCTTCCTCAACGACCCTTTCACTGACGGTCGCCTGTACCGCACGGGTGATGTTGGCCGGTATTTACCGGACGGGAATATTGAATACCTGGGGCGCAATGACGATCAGGTGAAAATCCGGGGCTTGCGCATTGAGCTGGGCGAGATTCAGGCGCGACTGACCGAGTACCCGCAGGTCAATGAGTCGGCGGTGATTGCCCGCGATAACCGGTTGTTGGCCTATTACACCGGCGCTGTGATCGAGATCGACTCACTGCGCGCGCACCTGTTGCAGCATCTGCCTGAGTTCATGGTGCCGGCGATTTTCGTCCACCTCGACGCGCTGCCCCTGAGCCCCAACGGCAAGCTTGACCGCAAGGCGCTGCCCGAACCGGACCTTGATTCAGTGGTGGTACGCGAGTACGAAGCGCCGCAGGGCGACACGGAAATCGCCCTGGCCAGCCTCTGGGCCGAGCTGCTCACTGTGGAACGCGTGGGCCGTCACGACAATTTCTTCGAACTCGGCGGCCACTCGTTGCTGGCGGTGAGCCTGATGGGGCGCATGCGCCGTCTCGGGTTGTCGGCGGACGTGAAGGCGCTGTTTGGCCAGCCGACCCTGGCCGGCCTGGCGGCGGCGCTGGGCAGTGGTCGAGAAGTAGCGGTGCCGGCCAATGGCATTGCCGCCGATTGCACGCACATTACCCCGGACATGTTGCCGCTGATCCAGCTGGACCCGTCGGCCATCGCGCGTATCGTCGACAGCATCCCCGGCGGCGCGGCGAATGTGCAGGACATTTACCCACTGGCGCCGTTGCAGGCCGGCATGCTGTATCAGCATCGCGCGGTGCAGGGTGCTGATGCGTATGTGCTGCAGGCGCAGTTCGCCTTCGACAGCCCGCTGCGTTTGGATGCCTTTGCACACGCATTGCAGGCGGTGATTCAGCGGCACGATATTTTGCGTTCGTCGTTTCATTGGGACGGCCTCGAAGAGCCGGTACAAGTGGTGTGGCGTGAAGCCTCGTTGAGCGTCGAAACCGGGCCGGTGCCGCAACGCCTGGACGTCGGCCAGGCCCCGCTGATGCGCTTGATTCATACCCAGGAACCGCAGCGCGTGGTTGCTACCTTGCTGTTTCACCATTTGGTCATGGACCACATCGCTTTGGAAATTCTGCAGCACGAGTTGCAGGCCTACCTGTTGGACAGCGAGGACACCCTGGGCGCGGCGGTGCCGTATCGCAACTATGTAGCCCAGACCCGCGTGGGCGTTGACGATCACGAGGCGTTTTTCCGCGAGATGCTCGGTGAAATCGATGAACCGACCGAAGTTGAAAATCTGGGCGCGGATGAAACCGCGCAACTGACGATTGACCTGTCGTTAAGCCAGCGCCTGCGCACCCAGGCGCGCCAGTCGGGCGTGAGTGCGGCGAGCCTGATGCACTTGGCCTGGGCTCATGTGCTGGGCAAGGTCAGCGGTCGTGAGTGCGTGGTGTTCGGCACCGTGATGCTCGGTCGCCTGCAAGGCGGCGAGGGAGCTGAACGGGCGATGGGGGTGTTCATCAACACCTTGCCGCTGCGCGTCGACCTGGGTGAGCTCTCGGTGCGCACCGCGCTGCGTGCCACCCATGCGCGCCTGACCCGGTTGCTCAGCCATGAACATGCACCGTTGGCCCTGGCTCAGCGATGCAGCGCTGTTCCGCCAGCAACGCCGTTGTTCAGCGTGCTGTTCAACTATCGCCACAGTGCGCCGCAGGCCGGTGGTGTGGCCGAGGCGTGGCACGGCATTCAGTTGCTCAAGGCCGAGGAACAGACCAATTACGCGCTGTCGTTGAGTGTGGATGACCTGGGTGAAGGCTTCAGCCTCAAGGCCCGTGGGCCGGGCGCCCGGCGTGTGTGCGATTACGTGAACCGTACGCTGGAACAACTGGTGGAGGCGCTGGAGTACAACACCGATATCGCCATCAGCCGCTTGCCGATTTTGCCCGACGCCGAGCTTCAGCAACTGGCGGCGTTCAACGCCACCACCCGCGAGTTCCCGCGCGAACACACGGTGCAAAGGCTGTTCGAAGCCCAGGCCCAGGCGCGTCCTGACGCGCTGGCTGCGTTGCACGGTGAGGCTGCTTTGAGCTACGGCGAATTGAACACCCGCGCCAACCGCCTGGCCCATCATATGTTGGGCGCTGGCGTGCAGCCGGGCGACAACGTGGCGATCCTGCTGCCGCGCTCCCTCGATTTACTGATCAGCCAACTGGCCGTGCTCAAATGCGCCGGCGCTTATGTGCCGCTGGACATCAACGCGCCGGCCGAGCGCCAGGGCTTTATGCTGCAAGACAGCGGCACGGCGTGGCTGTTGACCCGCAGTGATGCGGCTGTCGACTTCCCGGTTTCGCGCCTGGACCTGGACACGTTGGCCCTCGACCCGCAACCGAGCCACAACCCGGACCTGTCGCAGTCTTCGGAGGGCGTGGCGTACATCATGTACACCTCCGGCTCCACTGGCACGCCGAAAGGTGTGTTGGTGCCCCATCGCGGCATCACGCGGCTGGTGCTCAACAATGGCTATGCCGACTTCACTGCCAGCGACCGCGTGGCGTTCGCCTCCAACCCGGCGTTCGACGCCAGCACCATGGACGTCTGGGGCGCGTTGCTCAATGGCGGGCAAGTGCAGGTCGTCGACCACGCCACCTTGCTCGACCCGGCCGCCTTTGGCGACGCCTTGCAGGGCGCGACCGTGCTGTTCGTGACCACGGCGTTGTTCAACCAGTACGTGCAGATGATTCCTGAAGCGCTGGCCGGCTTGCGCATCCTGCTGTGTGGCGGTGAACGTGCCGACCCGGCGGCCTTCCGCAGCCTGTTGGCGCGGGCGCCGGGCTTGCGCCTGGTGCATTGCTATGGGCCGACGGAAACCACCACCTACGCCACCACGTATGAAGTGCACGCGATTGGCGATAGCGCCGAGAGCGTGCCCATCGGTCGGCCGATTTCCAACACGCAGGTCCATGTGCTGGATGCGCAGTTGCTGCCGGTGCCGCTGGGTGTGAGCGGTGAAATCTGCATCGGCGGGGACGGCGTGGCCAAAGGTTATTTGAATCGGCCTGAGCTGACCGCCGAGAAGTTTGTGGCAGACCCGTTCAACGAGGGGCATTTGCTGTACCGCACCGGTGACCTGGGGCGCTGGACGGCCGACGGCCTGCTGGAATGCATCGGGCGTAACGACGATCAGGTGAAGATTCGCGGTTTCCGCATTGAGCTGGGTGAGATCGAAGCGCGCCTCGGGACTCTCGCCGAGATCCAGGACGTGGTGGTGCTGGCGCGTGAGGATGCACCGGGCGACAAGCGCTTGGTGGCTTACTTCACCTGGGCGAGCGAGCCCGTCGACATCGACAGCGTGCGTGCCCATCTGCAAGGCCAACTGCCGGACTACATGGTGCCGTCGGCCTATGTGCCGCTGGCGCAGCTGCCATTGACGGCCAATGGCAAGGTCGACCGCAAAGCCTTGCCGGCGCCTGCGCTGGAGGCCTTGCACAGCCGTGGCTTTGAAGCGCCGACGGATGCCCTGGAACACACCCTGGCGCAGCTGTGGGCTGAGGTACTGAAGCTTGACCAAGTGGGGCGCCATGACAGTTTCTTCGAACTGGGCGGGCATTCGTTGCTGGCGATTCGGCTGGTTAACCTGATGGAGGAGGCCGGGTTGCAGGTGTCTTTGGCCGAGCTGTTCCAGCATGCCAGTGTGGCCTCTGTGGCGACGATGGTGCGTCAGCGCACCGCTGCGCCGGAACGCGACAGCACGGTGATCACCGTGCGCAGCAATGGCTCGCAGCCGCCGTTGTTTCTGGTTCACGAGTTCAGTGGCATGGACGTGTACTTCCCGGCGCTGGGCCAACACCTGCCGGGTGACTATCCCATTTATGGCCTGCCGGGCATGGCGCTCGGTGAGGCGCACCTGAACACCATGGAAGGCCTGGCAACGCGATTGGTCGGCCTGATTCGCGGCATTCAGCCCCACGGGCCTTACCGTATCGCGGGCTGGTCGTTTGGCGGCGTGCTGGCCTATGAAGTCGCGCTGCAACTGTTGGGGCTGGATGAACCCGTGGAATTTCTGGGCTTGATCGACAGCTACGTGCCGCGCATGACCGACCAGGGCAAGGCGCGCTGGACCGGGCCGGATGCACTTAAACGACACCTGCTGTTGCAGTGTTCGGCGTATTGGAAAGCACAGGGAGGTGAGGATGAGCTGGCAAACCTTGCAGGGCTGGAGGCGAGCGTTGGACAGCTGGACATTGCGGGCCTGCTGCAACGCTGTCGCGATGAAGGTTTGCTATACGCGCAAATGGCGGCGGCGACGGACGCGGACCTCTTGAGTTTTATCGCGCGTGAAGTGGGGCATGGGCATGCGCTGGCGCATTACAGCCTGTTCCCGCTGCCGATTCCGCTGCAGTTGTTCAGTGCCCAGGAGCGCCCCACCGAGTTGTCGCGGCGCAGTGAATCCCTGGGCTGGGGCGACGTTGTGGCGGCCGGGCAATTACACCAGGTGCCGGTGCCGGGGGATCACCAGAGCATGATGCAGGCGCCGCATATTCAGGCCCTGGGCCGTGCGATGACTGAGGCCCTGGCGGGCGCTGTGCCCGTGACGCAGGCCGCGCATCAACCCTTGCTGCGCATTCAAAGTGGCCGGGCCGGGTATGCGCCGGTGTTCTGTGTGCCGGGGGCGGGCGACAGCGTGACCGGGTTTGTGGGCTTGAGCGAGGCGCTTGGGCGCGACTGGCCGCTGTTTGGTTTGCAGCCGCGTGGGTTGGACGGTGAGGCGGTGCCCCATAGCCAGGTTGAGGCGGCGGCGCGGTGTTATCTGGCGGCGCTGACGCAAGAGTGCCCGCAGGGGCCGGTGCATTTGGTCGGGCATTCGTTTGGCGGCTGGGTGGCGCTGGAGATGGCGCTGCGGTTGCAGGCGGCTGGGCGTCAGGTGGCGTCGTTGACGGTGATCGACAGTGAAGCGCCTGGGTGTGTGCGGCCGCCTTATACGACAACGGCGGCGTTGATGCGGTTGATCGAGTCGATGCAGTTGTCGGCTGGCAAGTCGTTGGGGATTGATTTGGTGGCGTTTGCTGAGTGGGATGAGGCGGCGCAGCGCCAGGCCTTGCATGCCGGGATGGTGGGGGTGGGGTTGTTGCCGGTGCGGGCTTCGGCGGACGCGATGGCGGGGCCGGCGCGCACGTATGCGGCGGCGTTGCGCACCGAGTATCGACCGGCCCGGCGGTTTGAGGGGGGGGTGCGGTTGGTGTTGGCGCAGGACCCTGCGCTGGATGCGGCGGGGAATCAGCGGGAGCAGGGGTTAATGGTTGAAGGGTGGGGGAGGCAGGGGCGTTCTTTGGAGGTTTGGTATGGGGGCGGGAATCATTTTACGTTGCTGAAGACGCCGAATGTGTTTGGGCTGGCTCGGTGGTGGTTGGAGGGGGTTGGGGTTAAGGAGGTGGTTTCGTGATGGTGTGTGTATCCGTTTTTTGGGTAACGGCCACCTATGGTTCCGCTCTTACAGCGGGTCACTTTTGGAAGGACCCAAAAGTAACCAAAAGGTCCTCGCCCCACCACTCGGCACCTCGCCTAGGCTCGGTGTGCCCTCACTCCGGCTTGAATCCGTGGGCCGCCGCGATGGGCCATCCCTGGCCCAGCGCGGCTAACCCGGCGTCCTGCCGGGTTACCCACGGATTCAAGCCTGCGTTCGGCCAGCGTGGTTTTACGGGGCGATTGAGATCAAAGGCCAGATCACAAGCCAGATCAAGATCACAAGCAGCTCAGGTGCCTGTCTCGCTTTTCTGTGGGAGCTGGCTTGCCTGCGATGCAGACACTTCGGTACATCAGGCACACCCGATTGATGCCATCGCAGGCAAGCCAGCTCCCACAGTTGACCGGGTTTGGTTTCAGCTATCAGGTCGGCTGTCAGGCCGCCTTGGCGTTGCTGGTGATCTTGATCCTGATCTTGATCTGAGACGCCCGTTAACCACGATGGCCGAACGCAGGCTTGAATCCGTGGGCAACCCGGCAGGACGCCGGGTTAGCCGTGCTGGGCCAAGGATGGCCCATCACGGCGGCCCACGGTTTCAAGCCGGAGTGAGGGCATGCCGAGCCTAAGCGAGGCACCGAGTGGTGGGGCGAGAGCCTTTTGGTTACTTTTGGGCTCTTCCAAAAGTGACCCGCTGTAAGAGCGGAACCGATATCAGCCATCACCGCAGCAACGGATATGTACACGATCAAAACCCAAGTCACCACTTCATGGTCATTTATGGAAAAGTCAAAGTTTCGCAAACTCGGAATGCTCGCCATCCTGGCAGTCGCCATCGGCCTGGTGGTCTACGCCGTCCAGGCCCCCGCCGACGCCCCCCAATACCTCACCGCCACCGCCGAACGCGGTGATATCGAAAACGCCGTCCTGGCCACCGGCCTGCTCGAAGGCATCAAACAAGTCGACGTCGGCGCCCAAGTCTCCGGCCAACTCAAATCCCTCAAGGTCAAAGTCGGCGACAAGGTGAAGAAAGGCCAGTGGCTCGCCGAAATCGACCCGCTGATCCTGCAAAACACCCTGCGCAAAGCCCAGGTCGACGAAGAAAACCTCCAGGCCCAACGCCGCGCCACGGCGGCGCAGCTTAGGCAAGCCAAGTCGGTGTATGAGCGCTACAAAGGCCTGCAAGTCGACGAGTCGGTCTCGCGTCAGGATTTTGAAGACGCCGAATCCACCTATCAGGTGCAGCAAGCCAACCTGTTGTCCCTGGACGCGCAAATCAAAAGTGCGCACATCCAGATCGACACCGCCAAGGTCAACCTGGACTACACCCGCATCAACGCGCCCATCGACGGCGACGTGGTGGGCATCGTCACCCAGGAAGGCCAGACCGTAATCGCCAGCCAGTTGGCGCCGGTACTGCTCAAGCTGGCCGACCTGGACACCATGACCGTAAAGGCCCAGGTCTCGGAAGCGGATGTGATCCACATCAGCCCCGGCCAGCAGGTGTATTTCACCATCCTCGGCGAGGCCGACAAACGCTATTACGCCAAGCTGCGCGGCACGGAGCCGGCGCCGCAGAACTTCCTTGAAACCCAGACCGCAGGCACCCCGAAACAGAACACCGCAGTGTTTTATAACGCGCTGTTCGACGTGCCCAACCCCGACCATCGCCTGCGTATCGCCATGACCGCCCAGGTGCGCATCGTGCTCGACACGGCTCAGGCGGCGTTGATGATCCCGGTGGCGGCACTGGGCGCGCGTAACAACGATGGCAGCTACCCGTTGCGCGTGCTGGATGCCAAGGGCAAAGCAGTGTCGCGGGATGTGAAAACCGGCATCAACAACAACGTCAAGGTGCAGGTCCTCGAAGGCCTGGCCGAGGGCGATAAAGTGGTGATCGGCGATGCAACCCCAGCCGTGACAGGGAGCTGACGGATGACCCAGCCACTGTTGGAACTCAAGGGCATCACCCGCAGTTTCATGGCCGGCGAGCGCGAATTCATTGCGCTCAAAGGCATCGACTTGACGATTCATGCCGGGGAAATGGTGGCGATCATCGGCGCTTCAGGCTCGGGCAAGTCCACGCTGATGAACATCCTCGGCGGCCTGGATTACGCCACCGCCGGCAGCTACAAAATCAATGGCATCGAAACCCGCTCGTTGGGCGATGAACAGCTGGCGGAGCTGCGCCGCGATTACTTCGGGTTTATCTTCCAGCGCTACCATTTGCTGGCGCACCTGAGTGCCTTGCACAACGTGGAAATGCCGGCGATCTATGCCGGCACTCCGGAGACTCAGCGCCACAGCCGCGCGCGGGAATTGCTTGAGCGGCTGGGGTTGGCGGGGCACACGACGCACCGGCCGAGCCAGTTGTCTGGCGGGCAGCAGCAGCGGGTGAGTATCGCGCGGGCGTTGATGAACGGCGGCGAAGTGATCCTCGCCGACGAGCCCACTGGCGCCCTCGACACTCACAGCGGCAAGGAGGTGATGCGCATCCTCGCCGAGCTGCACGCGGCCGGGCACACGGTCATTATTGTCACTCACGACCCCAAGGTGGCAGCGAATGCCCAGCGCATTGTCGAGGTCAGCGACGGCGAGATTGTCAGCGACAAGGCCAACGCCAGTGTCGGCCTGGAATTGCCGAGCGATGCGCCCATCCAGCCCAAACGCAGCGGCGCACGGCGCTTGGTGGCGAGCCTCGGGCTGTTCAAGGAAGCGTTCAACATGGCCTGGGTGGCGCTGGTGTCGCACCGCATGCGCACCTTGCTGACCATGCTCGGCATTGTGATTGGCATCACCTCTGTGGTGTCGATCTCGGCCATCGGCGAAGGCGCCAAGCGGTATGTACTGAAGGACATTCAGGCGATTGGCAGCAACACCATCGACATCTTTTCCGGCACCAGTTTTGGCGACAGCCGCGCCTCGGCCATCGAGACCTTGATGCCTTCGGATGTGGAGGCGTTGAACCAGCTGTATTACGTCGACAGTGCCACGCCAGTGGTGGGGCGAAATCTGTTGCTGCGCTTTGGCAACATCGACCTGGATGCCCAGGTGAACGGTGTGAGTGATCGCTACTTCAAGGTGAAGGGCTTGAAACTCGAAGCCGGTATTGCCTTCAGCGAAAGCGACGCGCGGCGCCAGGCGCAGGTGGTGGTGATCGACCACAACACCCGGCATCGACTGTTCGGGCCAAATATCGACCCATTAGGGCAAGTGATCCTGATCGGCAACCTGCCGTGCACGGTGATCGGCGTCACGGCTGACAATAAAAACATGTTCGCGGCGAGCAAGGCACTCAACGTGTGGGTGCCGTATGAAACCGCGGCGGGGCGACTTTTGGGCCAGCGCCACTTGGACAGCATCACCGTGCGCATCAAGGACGGCCAGCCGAGCAAGGTGGTGGAAGACAACGTCAACAAGCTGATGCTGCAACGCCACGGCACCAAGGATTTCTTCACCAATAACCTCGACAGCATTATGCAAACCGTGCAGAAAACCAGCCGCTCGCTGGCGCTGCTGTTGTCGCTGATCGCAGTGATTTCGTTGTTGGTGGGCGGCATCGGGGTGATGAATATCATGTTGGTGTCGGTCACCGAACGCACCCGCGAGATTGGTATTCGCATGGCGGTGGGCGCGCGGCAGTCGGATATTCGTCAGCAGTTCCTGGTGGAGGCGGTGATGGTGTGCTTGATCGGCGGGATCATCGGGATCTCGCTGTCCTATGCCATCGGCTACCTGTTTTCGTTGTTTGTGAAGGAATGGGAGATGGTGTTTTCAGTCGGCTCGATTGTCACGGCGTTTGCGTGCTCGACGCTGATCGGGATTGTGTTCGGTTTTGTGCCCGCCCGGAACGCGGCCCGGCTGGACCCGATTGAAGCGCTGGCCAGAGACTGAACAGAGCAAATCTCACTGACAAAATGCAGATCAAATGTGGGAGCGGGCTTGCTCGCGAATACGGTGTGTCAGGACCAGATTTTCTGGCTGACACTCCGCGTTCGCGAGCAAGCCCGCTCCCACATTTTAGATCGGTGTTGGCTTAAAAACTGGCGCCTTCCTCAGTCGAATACATCCACCGCAACAACGAATGCCGCCCGCTGATCCCCAGCTTGATCGCCGCGCGCTTCAAATAGCTTTCAATGGTGTTGACCTTCAGCGTCCGGCGCGACTGGACCCAATTGAAGCGCTGACCAGAGACTGAACAGAGCAAATCTCACTGACAAAATGCAGATCAAATGTGGGAGCGGGCTTGCTCGCGAATACGGTG
>NZ_JAUTYR010000051.1:0-29009 GCF_041946035.1 Pseudomonas sp. AMR01 | reverse complement strand
GGCACCGAGTGGTGGGGCGAGGACCTTTTGGTTACTTTTGGGTCCTTCCAAAAGTGACCCGCTGTAAGAGCGGAACCAATCCAAGCCGTAACGCAAATGCCGGATAAACCCCCATCCCCCCAAGCCAACACTTTGACGTCAAAACGCCACTAATGGCCCGATGACAATTAATCAACCCCCCAAGAATAATCTCGCTACAATCGCCCGCTTTGCCACCTGGTACGAGCGTCTCAAGCCCGTCAGTTCCGAGAAACCCCATGCTTATCGGTAGTTATTCCCCCTCCCTGGTCGTGATCTCCCTGTTCGTGGCGATCCTGGCTTCTTATACCGCGCTGGACCTGGCCGGCCGCATTGCGACCGCCAAGGGCCGCGCGGTGTATGGGTGGATAAGCGGCGGCGCACTCGCGATGGGCACTGGCGTGTGGTCCATGCACTTCATCGGAATATTGGCCTTGCGCCTGCCGTTTGCCCTCGGATTCGACCTCGGCATCACCGCGTTGTCACTGCTCATCGCCGTATTGTCCTGCGGCTTCGCGTTATGGCTGGTCACTCAGCCACGCCTGCCTGCGTGGCAATTGGGCGTTGGCGCGCTGATCATGGGCGCAGGCATCAGCAGCATGCATTACACCGGCATGGCCGCAATGCAGATGACGCCGGGCATCGACTACGACCCCACCTTGTTTGGCGCCTCGTTGCTGATCGCCGTGGTTGCCTCCGGCGCCGCGCTGTGGATCGCCTTCCACCTGCGCCGCAATACGCCTTACGTGCGTCTGGCGCGGGCCGGGGCGGCGGTGGTGATGGGCGTTGCCATCGTCGGCATGCATTACACCGGGATGGCGGCGGCGCAGTTTGCCGATGACAGTTTCTGCGGTGCAGCGCTGACCGGCTTGAGCGGCAAGGGCCTGGATAATCTGGTGCTGGTGACTTCGCTGGCAGTGCTGGCCATCGCGTTGTTGACCTCGTTGCTCGACGCGCGCCTCGAAGCGCGCACGGCGGTGCTGGCCGACTCCCTGACCCAGGCCAATCAGGAACTGACCCACTTGGCCCTGCATGACATGCTCACCAGCCTGCCCAATCGCACCTTGCTCGCCGACCGCATTCAGCAGGCCATACAGGCGGTGAAGGAGCAGGGCGGTTGCTTCGCCTTGATGTTTATCGACCTGGATGGCTTCAAACCGGTCAACGATGCTTTTGGCCATCACATGGGCGACCAGTTGTTGCGCGAGGTGGGCCTGCGTCTGCGCGAGGACTTGCGCGGTCACGACACCCTGGCGCGCATCGGCGGCGACGAGTTTGTGTTGCTGGTGCAATTGACCCAGCCGGACGATGCCATGGGCCTGGCGGAACGCCAGGTTGGCCTGATCAATCGGGCGTTCCAGGTTGCCGAACATGAGCTGAAGATTTCCGCCAGCATCGGCATTGCGATGTTCCCGGGCAACGGCAATAACCCCCAGGAGCTGTTGATGAACGCCGATGCGGCGATGTATCACGCCAAGGGCATGGGCAAGAACGGCTACAGTTTTTTTGATGTGTCGATGAACACCAACGCGCGCAAACAACTGCAACTGTTGCAGGATTTGCGCAACGCCTTGGAGCAGGAACAGTTCCGCCTGTATTACCAGCCCAAATTCGATGCGGTGAGTGGCATTGCGGTCGGCGCCGAGGCCTTGCTGCGTTGGGAGCATCCACAGCAGGGGCTGTTATTGCCTGCGACGTTTATTGAGCTGGCGGAAAAGACCGGGTTGATCATTCCCATCGGTGACTGGGTGCTTGACGAGGCGTGCCGTCAGATGGCCGTTTGGTTTGCCCAGGGCTACGAAGACTGGCGCATTGCGGTGAACCTGTCGGCGTTGCAGTTTTGCCATGCAGGGCTGGTCACCAGCGTGGCGGCGGCGCTGGAGCGGCATCGCTTGCCCGCCAACAGCCTGACCCTGGAAATCACCGAGACCACCGCCATGAGCGATGCCGATGCGAGCATGACGGTGTTGCAGCAGCTTTCCGACATGGGCGTCGACCTGTCCATTGATGACTTCGGCACGGGTTATTCGAGCCTCATGTACCTCAAGCGCCTGCCGGCGAACGAGCTGAAGATCGACCGGGGTTTCGTTCGTGACCTTGAACACGACAGCGACGACGCGGCGATTGTGTCGGCAATTGTCGCCCTTGGTCAGGCCCTTGGGTTGCGGATTGTCGCCGAAGGGGTGGAGACCGACGTGCAGCAAAGTTTCCTCACTCGTCTGGGCTGCAACGCCCTGCAGGGCTACTTGCTGGGGCACCCATTGCCGGCTGACCGGTTCATGGCCGATATCCAGCGTTCCGAAGACGCGCTCGCGTCTGACAAAAACCGTGCGTGACGCGTACTCTTGGATCCAACCCTAACCATCAGGTTGAATCAGGAGAACACACGCATGGACAAAGTCGTCATCATCACCGGGGGCAGTCGTGGGATTGGCGCCCAGACGGCATTGCTGGCTGCGCGCCAGGGCTATCGCATTTGCATCAATTACCAAGCCGACGAAAACGCCGCCCATAGCGTGCTGGAACAGGTGCGCGCGCTTGGCGCTCAGGCCATCGCGGTGAAGGCTGATGTGAGCATTGAGGATGAAGTGATCGGGCTGTTCAACCGTGTCGATGCCGAGCTGGGGCGGGTGACTGCGCTGGTGAATAACGCCGGCACGGTGGGGCATAAGTCGCGGGTTGATGAGATGTCCGAGTTCCGCATCCTGAAAATCATGAAGACCAACGTACTCGGCCCGATTTTGTGCGCCAAGCACGCAGTGCTGCGCATGTCGCCCAGGCACGGCGGGCAGGGTGGCAGCATCGTCAACGTTTCGTCGGTGGCGGCGCGCCTGGGGTCGCCGGGTGAATACGTTGACTACGCGGCCTCCAAAGGCGCGGTGGACACCTTTACCATTGGCCTGTCGAAGGAAGTCGCCGGTGAAGGCATTCGCGTCAACGCGGTGCGCCCCGGCTATATTTTTACCGATTTCCACGCCCTCAGCGGCGACCCGGACCGGGTCAGCAAGCTCGAGTCCGGGATTCCCATGGCCCGTGGCGGGCGACCGGATGAAGTGGCGGAAGCGATTATCTGGTTACTGTCGGATAAAGCTTCCTACACCACCGGCACCTTTCTCGATCTGGGGGGTGGCCGTTAAGGCGCCGGCAACTCAGCTCGGCAGATAGCGCAAGGCTTCGTAGCCTCTTTGCGAAAAAGCCTTGAGCACGCTGGCTTCCGAGTCAGCGGTAATGCCATAGCCGTCGTTGGAAAAGCCGTCGATATGGCCATTGCGGCTCTGGCTCTGTTTAAGTGCGCGATCATCCAGGTTGTCGATAAAACGCAGCACTTTGTCCAGATGATAGGCTGCATCCGACCTGGACTTGGGGTCTGGATTGGCGTCCGTCCAGTCACCGACCCGCAGCTTGAGCTCATCACTTAGCTCGTAATGATCGCGGCTTTCAAGAAAGCGTCGTGTGACGGCGCTTTGTTCGATGATTCTTTCGGCCGAGCGATGGTCAATCCCGGGGCGGCCAGTCGGCCCTGTCATTTCGCGCACGTGCCTCTGTTCGGCAGCGCGCATGTAGTGGCGAGGGATAGCGGGCAGCCTCAGGAGGCTTGAGGTGACGGACATGAACATAGGAAATTACCTTCTAATTGAACCCAGTGAACGCACCCCTCGGTGTAAGAGGAGTGCGCCCATTCTGTGGCTCTGTCTTCAGGTTGGTTCCGGATCAAAACGACCGCACAATCCGACCTAATGTTTCCATTGCCTTCTCGGATACCTCGGTCCACGGGCTGCCGTAATTCAACCGGATACAATTTCTGAAACGCTGGGTCGCCGAGAAAATCGGCCCCGGTGCGATGCTGATGCCTTGTGCCAGCGCCATCTGAAACACCTTCAATGAATCGGTGTGCTCCGGAAGTTCCAGCCACAGAAAGTAACCTCCGGAGGGCTGGCTGACCCTTGTCTGTGCCGGGAAGTAACGGGCAATGGCGGCCAGCATGGCGCTTTGCTGCTCTTCCAGGGCATAGCGCAATTTGCGCAAGTGCCGATCATAACCGCCGTGTTGCAGGTAGTCCGCAATGGCAGCCTGGGCGGGCATCGACGGGCACAGCGAAGTCATCAGCTTCAAGCGCTCAACCTTCTGCGCATACCGCCCGGCCGCGACCCAGCCGACGCGGTAGCCCGGCGCGAGGCTTTTGGCAAACGACCCGCAATGCATGACCAGACCTTCGGTGTCGAAGGCCTTGGCCGGTTTGGGCGCGTGTTGCCCGTAATACAGCTCCGCGTAAACATCGTCTTCGATCAGTGGCACTTGATGGCGGCGCAACAGTTCCACCAGCGCCTGCTTTTTGGCCTCCGGCAGCGTTGCGCCCATGGGGTTCTGGAAACTGGTCATGGTCCAGCAGGCCTTGATCTGGTAACGCTCAAGGCTTTGTGCCAGTGCGCTCAAGTCAATGCCATCGCGCGGGTGCACGGGAATTTCCACCGCCTTGAGCTTCAAACGCTCCAACACTTGCAGGCAGGCATAAAACGCCGGAGCCTCGATGGCCACCAGGTCGCCCGGCTCGGTCACGGCTTGCAGGCACAGGTTGAGCGCTTCGAGGGCACCGTTGGTGATCAGCAGCTCTTCCATGGGCAGCATCAGCCCGCCGACCATATACCGCAGGGCAATCTGCCGGCGCAGTTGCGGGTTGCCCGGCGACATGTCGGTGACCACCAGGCGCGGGTCCATCTCGCGGCTGGCGCTGGCCAGCGAGCGGGCCAAGCGCTGTAGCGGAAACAGCATCGGGCTGGGGAACGCCGAGCCAAAGGGCACGGTGTTCGGGTCCTTGATGGAATCGAGGACTGAAAACACCAGCTCGCTCACATCGACTTCGGTGGACTCATGCACCAGCTCGCTCACCACCGGCTCGGAGAACGGGCTGGGTGTGTGAGTGTTGACGAAGTAGCCGGAGCGCGGCCGCGCGCGGATCAGGCCACGGCGCTCCAGCAGGTAGTACGCCTGGAACACCGTGGACGGGCTGACGCCATAGGTCTGGCTCGCATAGCGCACCGACGGCACGCGCTGGCCGGGTCCAAGCACGCCGGAGCGAATCAGTTCTGCGATGTCATCGGCGAATTTTTCGTAGCGTTTCATGGAGGCCTGATTAGCGTTGTTAACATCCATAAGGCCGAGGCACTATGGGCTTCAAGCTTATTGCATAACAGGCTCAGATGAGGCGATAAAAAGCGGATCAGATGGCCCGGCGGGTCACGCGTGCGGCAATCGACTGCACCCAAGCCGTGGGGTGCAGGTGTTATCGATAGGCTCTGATACAGGTCAATCAGACAACCGAACCGCTGTCGGTCGCCTTCAAATGCTTCCGCCCGTCCTGAGCGTGAGCGACGGTCAAGGCATCGGCCTCGGCTTCAGTGATGTAGATGCGCTCGCCGTTCACCTCAACGAAGGACATGGCTTTGTCACTGTCAGTGCTGATCGTTACTTGCGTCGCCTCCAGGCTGCGTTCCTGACCCGCATCGGTGACTTTGAAATAGCACGTCTCGCCTTCTATACGTATTGGCATGGTGATCCCCTTTTTACAGGCTGATGAACATTAGGGAACCGGCCGTTATGGCGGTTCCCGGCAACTGACTGGCGGTCGCCACTGTCCATTGCTTATTCACACTGACGAAGGATGTTCTTCATGGACGCCTGGTTACATGAAGTCTGGCAAACCCTGCAAACCGAGTTCGCCGACATCGGCGATGCGAGGCAGCTCACTCAAATCACTGTTCGCTTGCTGATTGCCGCAATCCTGGGCGGTATTTTGGGCTTTGAACGAGAACAGAAGGGCAAGGCCGCCGGGGTGCGCACGCACATGCTGGTGGCAATGGGCGCCGCATTGTTTGTGTTGGTGCCGCAGATGTCCGGCAGTCAGGCAGATGCCATGAGCCGCGTGTTGCAGGGAGTCATTGCAGGGATCGGGTTCCTCTGCGCCGGGACCATTATCAAAGGCCGGGCAGACGAAGATGACCAGCACGTCAAAGGCCTGACCACGGCCGCCGGCTTGTGGATGACCGCCGCCATTGGTGTGGCGACGGGAATGGGCCGTGAATCGACGGCAGTGCTCAGTACGTTGCTGGCGCTGGCGGTCTTCAGCGTAATGCCAATGATCGTCAAGCGCCTGGAGAAGGATGAGTGATTGTGTCTTGGGTGGTGACAGCGCTGTAACTCAGGTCACCGCATCGTTCCTGAATGCCTCATACAGCAGGCTCTGGAGGTTTTCCAAGCTTAATATCAGATCTATCAGCGCCCTGAGTTTTTTCACCTCTTTAAGATCGGAACTCAGGCTGTTGAGTGAATCCTCACTTAACAGCTCATCAAGCCTTTTACGTCGCTGTGCGTTATACGTGGTGTGAGGCTCATGCATCATCCGGATCAGGCTGTCCCGACTCAAAATGTCGGCGAGGTCGCGCATCGTCGTCAGGGCTTCTGTTGAGAGAGGCGTGTCTGATTGCACTTGGGCATGGTTGTGATGATGGTGAACCGTGCTGTTGTGGTGCGGTGTAACGTCGGCTTCAGGCTTGGAGCCAGGCGTTGCCTCTGGCGCTTGTGTGCCCAGGGACTGGCCAATTGCGATCAGCTTTTCGCAGAGGGGTTGGCACTGGCGCTTGCGGTTACGCGTGTTGAGTTTTTCATCATCCAATTCTGATTGGATTTTTTGGGTAGCCTCATAGCTCTTTTCTGGATCGGCGTCGGCAGTACGCTGAGCGATCCTTTCAGGAGTCAACTCCGCAATGGGCAACGCTGACGCCTCGCGTTGCAAAATGTGTATGTTTTTCTCGCTGAACAATTCACCCAGTTTGGCCCTCAAGTCTGCCCGCTCTTTTGGATCACGAGTCATCGTGTTGATCGTCTCCTTACTTACCAATTGGCGCAACGCCTTGACGCTCTGCCTGGTCTCTGCGGAGTAGGGCGCGCGCATCATTTTAATGAGGTTGTCGCGGTTAAGCAGGCGGCCCAGTTGATTCATCTTGGCGAGGGCCTCCGCCGAGGGTGGCGCAGTGGACTTTTCCGGGGTTTTGTCGGTGTCCAAGGGCTTATCGTGATGGTGGTGTGACTCATGCTCATGCCGCTTGACCTGCGACGGAGTGTGAGGGCCTGTCGGGGAAGGGGTCGGCGTCAGTGGAATGGACGGTTGGTGCGGCATGGGTGATATCGACATGATGGGCACTCGCATTGTGATTGAAAGAGGACCACGCCATGTCAGTTGCTTGGCTTTGGCCCACGCGAGTTGATTCTCCGACAGTCGATCGGGAGATAGATTTCAGTGCTATCTCTGTTGTCCGTAGGACGTTTCTGCAAGGTTTGCCCGCACTGTTGCGCAGCGCGGGCAACTACACATCTGCCGCCGTCGTTTAGACAATCACCGGTGGCATGGTCGTCGGCGGTTCTTCCACGGGTGGCGGGGTACTGCCAGGCGGTTCTTTCTCGGGAATCGGCTGCGGCTCGATGGGCGGCAGGGTCGGGCTGTCGATATTGGGGTCTGGGGTTTCAGCCGGGATCGGGATATTCATCGGTGTGGCCTCCTTTGTGCTTTGCTCTATCGGTGGACATCCGCCGGAAGCAAATGATTCCCCGCCGGATGGCGGCACATCCACGTGAACTTTTAACCCGAGAGCAGGCTCGGACCTATGACGGCCCTGCTCAGGGAGAGCGCTGCCGCATCAGAATTCGGATCAAGCAAAGAGCGTCCACAGGGCGTAAGGGGAAGATGCTCGATGATTGCTGAAACACTGGCTCCAGAGAACTCCGCATTGCCGTTGTCCCAGGCGCTGTTGCTGCCGAGGATCGCTATAGAAGGCACCCAACCCGTGATCGACGGCGGCGAATTTGCCGTTAAAGCGGTCGTGGGCCAGCAAGTAAACGTCACCAGCACAGTGTTCGCAGACGGCCATGACAAACTCGCCGTGCTGATTCGCTGGCGCGCGCTCGCCGAAGAAAGCTGGCACAGCGTGGTGATGGCCGATGTGGGCAACAATGGCTGGGAAGGCGCGTTTACTGTCACCGCCCAGGGCCCGCATGAGTATTGCATCGAGGCCTGGATCGATACGTTCGCCAGCTTCGGCTATGAATTGCGCAAGAAGCATGAAGCCGGCGTACCGGTGAGCCTGGAATTGCAGGAAGGTCGCAGCCTGGTGCTGCAGGCCGCCGAGCGCAGCGACAATGAACTGCGCGACCGCTTGATGCTGCTGCACCATGAACTGTCTGGCCTGCTGGAAACCGAGCAAGTTGCGTTGTTCCTGCACGAAGACAGTGCACACTTGATGACTCAGGCCGACCACCGCGCCTATTTGAGCATCAGCACGGTCTACCCGATTGACGTGGAACGCGAAGCTGCGCAGTTTGCCAGCTGGTACGAGCTGTTTCCCCGCTCGATCACCGACGATCCATCGCGTCACGGCACATTCAATGATGTGCACTCGCGCCTGTCGATGATCCACGACATGGGGTTCGACGTGCTGTACTTCCCGCCCATCCATCCGATTGGGCGCAGCCATCGCAAAGGCAAGAACAACTCCCTGACCGCAGGCCCGGATGACGTGGGCAGCCCGTATGCGATCGGTAGCGAGGAGGGCGGTCACGAGGCCATTCACCCGCAACTGGGTAGTCGCGATGACTTCCGACGCCTGGTCAAGGCGGCCGCCGACCACGGCCTGGAAATCGCCTTGGACTTCGCCATCCAGTGCTCCCAGGACCACCCGTGGCTCAAGCAGCATCCGGGCTGGTTCAACTGGCGCCCGGACGGCACGATCAAATACGCCGAAAACCCGCCGAAGAAGTACCAGGACATCGTCAACGTCGACTTTTACGCAGCGGATGCCATCCCGAGCCTGTGGACTGAGCTGCGCGACGTTGTGGTGGGTTGGGTAGAAGAGGGCGTGAAGACCTTTCGCGTGGATAACCCTCACACCAAACCGCTGCCGTTCTGGCAATGGCTGATCAGCGATGTACGCTTTAAATATCCCGAGGTGATCTTTCTCGCGGAAGCGTTCACCACGCCGGCAATGATGGCGCGCCTGGGCAAAGTCGGTTATTCCCAGAGCTACACCTATTTCACCTGGCGCAACACCAAGGCCGAGCTGAGCGAATACCTCACGCAGTTGAATGAGTCGCCGTGGCGCGAGTGCTTCCGGCCGAACTTCTTTGTCAACACGCCGGACATCAACCCGCCGTTCCTGCATGAGTCAGGCCGCCCGGGCTTCTTGATCCGTGCCGCGCTGGCGACCATGGGCTCGGGCCTGTGGGGCATGTATTCGGGCTTTGAACTGTGCGAGGCCGCGCCGGTACCGGGCAAAGAGGAATACCTCGATTCGGAGAAGTACGAAGTCCGCGTCAGAGACTTCACCGCGCCCGGCAACATCATTGCCGAGATCGCCCAGCTTAACCGCATCCGTCGGCAAAACCCGGCGCTGCAGACCCACTTGGGTTTGAAGCTCTACAACGCCTGGAATGACAACATCCTGTACTTCGGCAAACGCACTGAGGATGGCAGCAACTTCATTCTGGTGGCCGTCAACCTCGACCCGTTCAATGCCCAGGAAGCCAGCTTCGAGTTGCCGCTGTGGGAATTGGGCCTGCCCGACGATGCGCAGGTACAAGGCGAGGACTTGATGAACGGTCACCGCTGGACCTGGTACGGCAAAACCCAGTGGATGCGCCTTGAACCGCACACTCCATTCGGCATCTGGCGAATCACTGTTTCCTGAGTCAGGCAGGGCCTTCATCGCGATGAAGGCCCGCTGTGGGAGCGGGCTTGCCAGCTCCCACATTGACCGCGTTCATCCAAGCGGTTTTCCAGCATTTTCAGGAGTTTCCAATGGCGAAGAAACCCAACGCTGCAACCTTCATCAAAGACCCGCTCTGGTACAAGGATGCGGTGATCTATCAAGTCCACGTCAAATCCTATTTCGACTCCAATAACGACGGTATCGGCGACTTTCCTGGCTTGATCGCCAAGCTCGATTACATCGCCGACCTGGGCGTGAATACCATTTGGCTATTGCCGCTCTACCCGTCGCCACGCCGTGATGATGGTTACGACATCGCCGAATACCGTGGCGTGCACAGCGACTACGGCACCATGGCCGACGCCAAACGCTTTATCGCCGAAGCCCACAGTCGCGGGCTGCGAGTGATCACCGAATTGGTCATCAACCACACCTCCGACCAGCACCCGTGGTTTCAGCGCGCGCGCAAAGCCAAGCCAGGCTCGGCGGCACGGGATTTCTACGTGTGGTCCGACGACGACCAGAAATACGACGGCACCCGCATCATTTTCCTCGACACCGAAAAGTCCAACTGGACCTGGGACCCAGTCGCCGGCCAATACTTCTGGCACCGTTTTTACTCCCACCAGCCGGACCTCAACTTCGACAACCCGCAGGTCATGAAGGCCGTGCTGTCGGTGATGCGCTATTGGCTGGACATGGGCATCGATGGCTTGCGTCTGGACGCGATCCCGTACCTGATCGAGCGCGACGGCACCAACAACGAAAACCTTCCGGAAACCCACGACGTACTCAAGCAGATTCGCGCCGAAATCGACGCGCATTACCCCGACCGCATGCTGCTGGCCGAGGCCAACCAATGGCCGGAAGACACGCAGCTGTACTTCGGTGACAAGAAAGGCGATGACGGCGACGAGTGCCACATGGCTTTTCACTTCCCGCTGATGCCGCGCATGTACATGGCGCTGGCGCAGGAAGACCGCTTCCCGATCACCGATATTTTGCGCCAGACCCCGGAAATTCCGGCCAATTGCCAATGGGCCATTTTCCTGCGCAACCACGATGAACTGACCCTGGAAATGGTCACTGACAAAGAGCGCGACTACCTGTGGAACTACTACGCCGCTGACCGCCGCGCGCGGATCAACCTGGGCATTCGACGCCGCCTGGCGCCATTGATGGAGCGGGACCGCCGCCGTGTGGAGTTGCTCAACAGCCTGCTGTTGTCGATGCCCGGCACGCCGACCCTGTATTACGGCGATGAAATCGGCATGGGCGACAACATCTACCTGGGCGACCGCGACGGCGTGCGCACGCCGATGCAATGGTCCATCGACCGCAATGGTGGCTTCTCCCGCGCCGACCCGGCAAGCCTGGTGCTGCCGCCGATCATGGACCCGCTGTACGGCTACCAGTCGGTAAACGTCGAAACCCAAACCCAGGACCCGCACTCGCTGCTGAACTGGACCCGGCGCATGTTGGCGGTGCGCAAGCAGTCCAAGGCATTTGGTCGTGGCAGCCTGAAAATGCTCTCGCCGAGTAACCGTCGCATCCTGGCGTATACCCGCGAGTACACCGGCGAAGATGGCCGCACTGAAATTATTCTGTGCGTGGCCAACGTGTCGCGCAGTGCCCAGGCGGCTGAGCTGGACCTGTCGGCATTTGCCGGGATGGTGCCGGTGGAGATGCTTGGCGGGAATGCTTTCCCACCAATTGGCCAGCTGAATTTCCTGCTGACCCTAGCGCCGTATGGCTTTTATTGGTTCGTGCTGGCAGCGGAAAACCAGATGCCGAGCTGGCATGTGGAACCCGCACAGAGCATTCCGGACTTCACCACCTTGGTATTGAAAAAACGCATGGAAGAATTACTCGAAGAGCCTGGCCGCACCACGCTGGAGCAAACCTCGCTGCCCGTTTGGCTGCCCAAGCGGCGCTGGTTCGCCGGCAAGGACGCGGCCATTGAAAATGTGCGCATTGTTTATGGCGTGAGGTTCGGCGACGCCGAGCACCCGGTGTTGCTCAGCGAAATCGAGGTCACCAGCGGTGGCCAGGTCAGCCGTTATCAGTTGCCGTTCGGCTTTTTGGGCGACGACCAATCCACCAGCGCCTTGCCGCAACAACTGGCGCTGGCCCGTGTGCGCCGTACGCGTCAGGTTGGCCTGGTGACCGATGCGTTCAGCCTTGAGCATTTTATTCGCGCGGTGATCCAGGGCCTGCAGGCCGGTACTGTGTTGAATTCCAGTGACGGCGACCTGCATTTTGAAGCCACGCCGCATTTGGCCAACCTGCAACTGAGCGACGAATCGCAGGTGCGCTACTTGTCTGCCGAGCAGTCCAACAGCTCGGTGGTGGTGGGCGAGAGCCTAGTGCTCAAACTGATCCGCAAAGTCAGCAGCGGGGTTCACCCGGAGCTGGAAATGAGCGCTTACCTGACCGCCGCCGGATACCCGAATATCTCGCCGCTGATGGGCTCAATGATTCGCCGCGACGGGGAAGGGCAGGACAACTTGCTGATGATTGCCCAGGGTTACCTGAGCAACCAGGGCGATGCCTGGGCCTGGACGCAAAACAGCCTGGAACGTGCGATTCGCGACGAACTGGCCGAGGCCATGTCCGAACAGGAACAGCACTACAACGCCCTCGGTGAGCTGGAAGATTTTGCCGGCTTGCTCGGCCAGCGCCTGGGTGAAATGCACGTGGTGCTGGCGGCAAAAACCACCAACAAAGACTTCAAGCCCGAAGCCACCACGGCCAAAGACACCCAGGCCTGGGCCAAGGATGTGGGCGCCCAGATCGAGCGCGCCCTGCAATTACTCAAACTTCATCAAGCCCAGTTGAACCCCGCCGATCAGGCGTTGGTCAGTGAGTTACTGGCGCACAAAAAAGACCTCAGCAGCCATGTTCAGGCCCTGGCGAAAGCCACGGCGGGCGGGTTGCGAATTCGTGTCCACGGTGACTTGCACCTCGGCCAGGTACTGGTGGTGAAAGGCGATGCGTTTTTGATCGACTTTGAAGGTGAACCGGCGCGCCCACTGCACGAGCGACGCGGCAAGCACAGCCCGTATAAAGATGTAAGCGGCGTGCTGCGCTCGTTTGATTACGCAGCTGCCATGGCCCTGAATGTACAAGGCGTGGATCACTCGCCCGAAGCGGACGCCGCCCGCAAGCGTGTGACCGACCGTTATTTGAATGAAGCGCGTAAGGCGTTTATCGAGGCTTATCATCAGGCTACGTCTACACTGGCGCATGACTGGCAGGACGCCAAAGGCCAGGACGCAGCGCTGACGTTGTTCAGTCTGGAGAAGGCCGCGTACGAAGTGGCTTACGAAGCGGAAAATCGCCCGACCTGGTTGCCGGTGCCGTTGCAAGGTTTGCACGGCCTGCTCAGCGGGCTAATACCTATATCGAAAACTGCACGCGGTGGGGAGACGTCATGAGCTTTACAAATAAAGAACCGCTGCACGCGAAGTTGACTGCAATGCCGGCGCCGAAAGACGTCGAAGCATTGGTCCGCGCCGAGCACCACGACCCATTCTCGATCCTTGGGCCGCACGATGATGAACACGGCGGCCAATTTATCCGCGCCTTCCTGCCGGAGGCCTTGAGCGTCCAGGTACTGGCGCGCGACAGCGGTGAACAGATCGGCAGCCTCGACGCCAGTCAGGTGCCGGGCTTGTTCGTCGGGCACTTCTCTACGCGCCAGGAATACCTGCTGAAAATTCAGTGGGCCGGTGGCGAGCAGATCACCGAAGACCCGTACAGCTTCAATCAGCTGTTGTTGGGCGAGATGGACCTGTACCTGTTTGCCGAAGGCAACCACCGTGACCTCAGCAGTTGCCTGGGGGCACAAGTCACCAGCGTCGACGGCGTAGACGGTGTGCGTTTTGCCGTGTGGGCACCGAACGCCCGGCGCGTGTCGGTGGTGGGTGACTTCAACATCTGGGACGGTCGCCGTCATCCGATGCGTCTGCGTCACCCGTCGGGCGTGTGGGAGATCTTCATCCCGCGCCTGCAACCGGGCGCGGCGTACAAGTACGAAATCCTGGGCGCTCACGGCATTCTGCCGCTCAAGGCCGACCCGATGGCGCTCGCCACTCAACTGCCGCCGGACACTGCTTCAAAGGTTGCCGCGCCGTTGCAGGTGGACTGGCAGGACCACGAATGGATGGCGTCGCGTCAGGAGCGTCAAAGCTATAACGCGCCGCTGTCGATCTATGAGCTGCATGTGGGCTCCTGGCAATGCGAGCTGGACGAGGCCGGTGAAGTCGCTCGCCAATACGGCTGGCGTGAACTGGCCGAGCGGCTGATTCCCTATGTGCAGGAACTGGGTTTCACCCATGTCGAGCTGATGCCGATCATGGAACACCCTTTTGGCGGCTCCTGGGGTTACCAGGCACTGTCACAGTTCGCACCGACGGCGCGGTTTGGGTCGCCGGAAGACTTCGGCTTCTTCATCAATGCCCTGCACCAGGCCAACATCGGCGTGATTCTCGACTGGGTACCGGCGCATTTCCCGACCGATACCCACGGCCTGGCGCAATTTGACGGCACCGCGTTGTACGAATACGCCAACCCACTGGAAGGTTTCCACCAGGACTGGGACACGCTGATCTACAACCTGGGCCGTACTGAAGTGCACGGCTTCATGCTGGCGTCGGCGTTGCACTGGCTCAAGCATTTCCACATTGACGGCCTGCGTGTAGATGCGGTGGCGTCGATGCTGTATCGCGATTATTCGCGCAAGGCCGGCGAGTGGGTACCCAATCGCCATGGCGGTCGCGAGAACCTGGAAGCCATCGATTTTCTGCGGCACTTGAACGACGTGGTCGCCCTGGAAGCACCGGGTGCGTTGGTGATTGCCGAAGAATCCACGGCGTGGCCGGGTGTGAGCCAGCCGACCCAACAGGGCGGCCTGGGTTTCAACTACAAGTGGAACATGGGCTGGATGCACGATTCCCTGCATTACATCCAGCAAGACCCGGTGTACCGCGCTCATCACCACAACGAGCTCAGCTTCGGTTTGGTGTACGCCTGGTCCGAGCGTTTCATCCTGCCGATTTCCCACGATGAAGTGGTGCACGGCAAACACTCGCTGATCGACAAGATGCCCGGCGACCGCTGGCAGAAGTTTGCCAACCTGCGCGCGTACTTGAGCTTCATGTGGATGCACCCGGGCAAGAAGCTGCTGTTCATGGGCTGCGAGTTCGGCCAATGGCGCGAGTGGAACCACGACCAGCAACTGGACTGGTACCTGCTGCAATACCCCGAACACCGGGGCGTGCAGAAGCTGGTCGGTGACCTGAACCGCCTGTACCGCGAGGAGCCGGCGCTGCATGAGCAGGATGACGCACCGCAGGGTTTCCAGTGGTTGATTGGCGACGATGCGATCAACAGCGTTTACGCCTGGTTGCGCTGGAGCAAGGACGGCAAGCCGGTGCTGGTGGTGGCTAACTTCACCCCGGTCCCGCGTGAAGCCTATTCGGTCGGTGTGCCTTTCGCCGGGCGCTGGAGTGAGGTGATCAACAGTGATGCCGATACGTACGCCGGTTCCAACTACGGCAATGGCGGGGAGGTGTTCACCGCCGATGAGCCGCGCCATGGGCAGCCGGTGTCGCTGTCATTGAATCTGCCACCGTTGGGTGTGTTGATTCTGCGACCGGAAGCGCTTTAACGGCTCTACCTCGGCGGATTCTGTTGTCCGCGCTGCTGGCAGGGTGCCACAATGGCGCCTTTGTCGTGGCAGTGGGAGCGGGCGGAGTTCATGAACGGCCTCGGGCGTGCGCAGGACCAGGATGGCTTTATCGAAGAACAGGTGCGAACAGACCGTTTGCACCAGTTGTTTCGCCAATCGTTCGCTGCCATTTTCGGCAGTTACCTGGGCGCCGTCATGCTGTGCTGGCTGTGCTGGGATCGCTTCGATCACACGGTCATGCTGGTGTGGCTGTCGGTATTGGCGGTGACATCCTTGTTGCGCGTCCAGATGTTCATGCAATGGTTCCGCTGCCCGAACGTTGAACGCACGCCTGATCGCTGGGAGCGTCGCTACTGGGTGACGTTGATGCTGTCGGCGGGCGTTTGGGGGGCTGGCGCGTTGGCCGTCATGCCGCCTGACGATCGCGTGTCCCAAGTGCTGGTCATGCTGTTTACCGTGGGCATGTCGGTCAGCGCGGTCTCGTGTTATTCGGCGTATCGCTACATGACCCTGGGCTCAATGGGCCTGGTGTTGTTCCCCTGCACATTCTGGCTGCTGTTTCAGCCCGCGCCGATGCAAGTGGGCGTGGCGGTGGCGGTGCTGGTGTTCTCCACGTTTGCGATGGGTGCGACGCGTAAATTCTCCGACGCCCTGGAAAAAGCCTTTCGCCTGACCCGGCAAATGGAACGTGCCCACAATATTTCCACGCGTGCCGCACAGACCGATGAGCTCACCGGGTTGATGAACCGTCGCGCGTTTTTCGAACATGGCCAACTGTTGTACGCGCAATGCCGCGACAACCAGCAGCCGCTGTGCGCGCTGATGATGGACATGGATCACTTCAAAAACATCAATGACACCTACGGCCACCAGGCCGGCGATCAGGTGCTGCGCCAGATTGGCGGGGTCATCAGCGCGTCGTTTCGCCAGTCGGATCTGTATGGCCGACTCGGCGGCGAGGAATTCGCGGTGTTGTTGCCCAATACGTCCCTGGAAACCGCGCGGGGCATCGCTGAGCAACTGGTCAAGGCGATTGCCGGCTTGGTTGCAGAGCCGGTGCACGGGCTGACCGCCAGCCTCGGTGTCGCCTCCATCCGAGGCCTCGACCAAGACCTGCACAGCCTGATGAACACCGCCGACAAGGCGCTGTATCGCGCCAAGGCCTCGGGCCGCAACCAGGTGGCGGTGGCAGAGTAGGGCTCAGTCTTCTCGCATCGACTTGGCCAATACCCGTGCCACCTGGTCGGCCGAGTAGGGCTTGGGCAAAAACTCGAAACCGTCGTAGCCATTGTCGGCCAGCTCTTCGCTGTAGCCTGACGTGAGCACCACGGGCAAATTGGCGCGGCGCTGACGCAACAGCTTGGCCATCGCCACGCCGGTCATGCCGGGCATTACCACATCCGAAAAGATCGCGTCGAAGCTCGAAGCGTCCGGGCCGGCCAGTGCCAATGCGTGTTCGGCATTGGTGGCCCACGTTGTCTGGTAGCCCAGGTCCTGCAATATCTGAGTGGCGAAGCGGCCCACTTCCAGGTTGTCTTCCACGATCAGGATATGGCGCAGCGCCGCGTCAAAGGCTGGGCCGTCGTCTTGGGGTGCAGGCGCGTGCGGTGCAGCCGGTGGCTCTGCTGCGGGGAGATAAAGGGTGAATTGCGTGCCCAACCCAAGGGTGCTCGCCACGTCGACGTTGCCGCCGGACTGTTTGGCAAACCCATACACCTGTGACAGGCCCAGACCGGTGCCTTTGCCCACGGCCTTGGTGGTGAAGAACGGCTCGAAAATGCGCTCGGCGGTGTCGCTGGCGATCCCGGTGCCGGTGTCGCTGAGCACAACCGTTACAAACGGCTGGCGCGCTCCTGAGTCCCCACGGATACGTGGCAAGGCCGCCGCTGCCGCAACGCGCAGGGTCAAGGTGCCTTGACCCTCCATGGCATCGCGGGCATTGAGCGCCATGTTGATCAAGGCGGTTTCAAACTGGCTGGAATCGACGCGCACGTAACAAGGCTGCGCAGGCAAATCCACGGCCACCTGAATACGCGCACCGGTCACGCTTTCAAGCATCTCGCCGATATTGCGCACCTGCAGGCACACGTCGAAGACTTCCGGGTTCAGCGGCTGGCGGCGGGCGAAGGCGAGCAACTGACTGGTGAGCTTGCTGGCGCGCTCGACGGTCTCGCTGACGGCGTTCATGTAGCGCTGACGGCGTTCCTCGGAGAGCCCAGGCTGGCGCAAAAAATCCATTGATGAGCGAATGATTGTCAGCAGATTGTTGAAGTCGTGCGCCACGCCGCCGGTCAATTGGCCGATGGCTTCAAGCTTCTGCGACTGGTGCAGTGCGGCTTCGGCCTGGGTCAGCGCAGTGGTGCGGTCTTCCACGCGCCGTTCCAGGGTGGCATTGAGTTCGGTAATGGCGGCCAGGCCCTCGCGCACGGCGGCGTCGGCGCGCACGCGTTCAATATGCGCCCAGGAGCGTTCGGTGACTTCGCCGACCAGGGCCAGGTCATAGGGCGACCAGGCGCGCGCAGCTTTGTCGTGCACGGCCATCAACGCGGTGAGGCGGCCGTCCTTGATCAGCGGGAAGCACACGGTGGCGGTGGCGCCCAGTGCCTGGTAGCTGGCGGATTCTTCCGGGGTGAACTCGACGCGGTTGTCGCGCACTACCAACGCTTCCCCGGCGCGCAATTGCCGCACGGCCCTCGCGCCAAATGACGCCAGGCTGTAGTGCCCGACGATGCTCGGGGAGCCGGGCGCTGCCCAATTGCCGCGAATGGTAAAACCGTCTTCATCGGCGTCCATGTCGGCATAAGCGCAATTGGACACCCGCAGGTGCTCGGCGAGCAGGCGCGTAGTGGTGGTCATGATGGCTTCGGCGTCGATGGCGTTGCACACGGCGCTGCCGATTGCGTCCAGCACATTCAGGCGGCGCGTCAGGAATACGGTGGCCGTGGTTTCGGTAACGGTGTTGAGCATGCCGACGACTTTGCCCAGGGAGTCGCGGATCGGGCTGTAGCAAAAGGTGAAATAGGCCTGCTCGGGACCCGCGCCGCGTTCGATCACCAGTGGGAAGTTTTCGACATACGTTGCATGCCCTTCAAAGGCTGCGCTGGCGATGGGGCTGACTTCCTCCCAGACTTCGTGCCACACCTCGCTGAACGGGCGGCCCAAGGCGTAGGGCTTGTCGCCCAGGATCGGGATCATCGCATCGTTGTAAAGCATGGCCAGCGAAGGTCCCCAGATAATCGACTGGGGAAAGCTTGAGGCAAAGCACAGGGCGACAGTAGTCTTGAGCACGTCGGACCATTGATCCAGTGGCCCCAGAGGCGTACTGGCCCAATCATGCAGGCGAACCTGCTCGGCCATGTCGCTGCTGCTTTGCAGCCAATTCATCATTACGCGAACACCTTGTTTACCACGGTCTGTCGAGTGCTTGAAAGCTCAGGCTATCAAGAGACAGACCGGATTGACCGCTGCCAGTTCAGAGCCATTATCGATGAGATGGCAATTTGATGCTTCTTTCATTTGCACGGGTGAATGCCGCCCTGTTCGGGCGGCTGCACACTTACTGCTGTGTGGCGAACAGCCCGGTCCAGTAGATGCCCGCATCACTCTTCGGGTCCATCGCGTAGGCGGCGCCCAATTCGCGAAATTGCGGGTTCATCAGGTTGGCGCAATGGCCAGGGCTGGCAAGCCAGCCGTCTACGACTTTGCGCGGTGTGTCGAGGCCGGCGGCGATGTTTTCGCCGACGTTCTTCGCGCTGTAGCCAGCCAGTTCCGCGCGGTCACCGGGCGTGCGGCCGTCGTGGTCGAGGTGGTCGAAAAAATTGCCGTTGGCCATGTTGCGCGTGTGGCTGTTGGCGGCACCGGCGAGGTCGTCGTTCCACGATAACGGCGTGGTCGCCGCAAATGCCTGAGTGCCACACTGGCGCGGCTGTTGACGCGCCGCGTTGATCAGGTTCAGCACTTGCTTGCCTTCTGTCTGCCAATCACCCAGGCCACTGCTGAGCAGCGGGCGGGCGAGCACGATGCGCCAGTCCTGGCCGCTGTTGCTCACGCCGATATCCACAAATTGCGGGTCGAGCACCACGCGGCAGAAACTTTCGCGCACGGCTTTCATCGCCGACTGCGCATCCTTGGGGCCGGACAGGCTGATGGCCTGCACGTTGACCATCGGGTACGCCGCCCGCGCCAATGCCTGCTGCAAATCGCCGACGTTGGTCGCCGGCAGCACCAGCCGCGTATCGTTGGCCAGCGGTGGAAGCTCCTGGGAACCCTGGTCGCCGCAGCGCTGTACCTGGCTGCGGTATTGATTGATCTGTTGCACCAACTGACTTTCTTCGTTCGCCATCGCGCTGGCGCAGAACGCCAGACTGGCGGCCAGCGTCGTAAGACCCATCATCAATGACAGCACGCGCATGGACGTTACCCTTGAGCTTGAAAGTGCCCATGATGCGCGATGTAACCCGGTCTGGCGCAACGCCTTTTTTGTTTTTTTGCCTCAACGGGTGTTCTGCGCACCCCGCGCGGCACTATTGCAGGCCCGGCGGCGGCGAAGGTCGCGTGCAGGCCATTCGCCACAGCGCACGCGATGCGGGCGGCCAAAGAATCGGCTGCAACAGGTACAATCGCCGCTGCCTTGACGCAAAACCCCAGGAATCTGCATGTTCAGCCTTACCCGTTACACCACACCGTGCCCCGAGCCCATCAATGCCCAGATCCTGCAGATGGTGGTGGACAACCTCACCGACATCAGCAGCGTCGCGTTGCCGCCGAGCAACCTGCTGTACAACATTTATCAATACGCCATCGGCTTTGAGGTGCACCTGTACCTGGAGGCGCTGAACGGCGCCAAGGGCATCGCCGTAGAATTGGTGGTAGCGATGGACGAGGAACAGCTGATTGGTTTTTGCCTGTACCTGCCGGTGAAGGACGACCCGCAAGCCTGCGGTATCGCCTTCATGGCCGTGCAGGCCACGCGCCGACGCCAGGGTGTGGCGCGCGCGATGGTGCAGGACGTGTTGGCGCGCTATCCCCATGCCGAGTTGGCGTGTGCGGTCGAGAAGGTGCCGGCGTTTGAAGCCATGGGCTTTCAAGTGCGCGGCGCTCGAGGCACGCAGGTGCTGATGAACACGCGTGATTACGCCACCGACGGGCTGATGGGCGTGCTGGAAGTGGCGGCTATCTATAGCTCGTTGGAAGTGCGGCAGATTCATACGTATCTGCTGTCAAAACACGGCAAGCGCGCGATGGTTGATGCAGAGAAACAGCGCGATCGGCATCTCGATCAGTTGGCGCGCAAGGTTCAGTTGTTTCTGAGCGAACGTAGGCGCTGAATGCAAAAAAACCTCCCGTCAGGGAGGTTTTTTGTTGGCGGTCAGTGCTTACGGCCTGGCCAGGTTCCAGTTGCCGCCAATGCCGTCACCGGTGATGTCGCCCGGCTTGCTGTCCTTGACCCAGGTGTACAGCGCCTGGCCCTTGTAGGCCCACTGCTTGCTGCCATCATCACGGTTGATCACGGTGTAACCGTCAGCCTCTTTCGCGGTGGCTGGCGCGCTGAACGCCGGCCAGTTGGCCAGGCACTGGCCGCTGCACACCGACTTGCCCGCAGTGTCTTTGGCGAAGGTGTAGAGCGTCATCCCTTGGCTGTCGACCAGCACTCTGCCCTTGGCGCTGAGGGCGACCTTGGCAGGGTCGGCGAATGCCATGGACGAGGCGCAGGCAAGCAGGACGGCGGCGGCGAGTGAGAGTTTTTTCAGCATGACGAGCTCCTGGGTTTTCCGGGTGTTGAGTGCCTTGTGCGAGAGTCACAAGGTGTACTCAGGTAAACGCCCGTCGCGAGTCTTTATTCCTTTGGCGATAAAAATTCTTTCAAGCCCGCCCGCGATTGACCATCGCCAGGATGGTCGCCAACAGCTCCTGTTGCGCCTCCTCACGGCTGACCTCGCCGTTGGCAGCCGCGTGGGACAAGGCTTCGGCGGCGCCGAGCATGGCGCGTAATCCCGCCTGAGACACGCTGCCGCCCGGAGCAAAGGGCGACAGGGCATCGCGGCATTTGTCGAGGAAGATCGCCTCGTAGCGGCGCTTGAGGGTTTCCAGCTCCGGCGAGCTGCTCAGGGCTGCGATCACCCCTGGAATTTCCCGGCCCTGAAGCAATACGCAATCGACGTAGGACGAGGCGATCACCCAGGACCGATCCTCCAGCGTTGCGCCGCTGGCCTGGATAGCCTCGGTAAACACTTGATTCTGGCGCCCGTCAAAATCTTCATACAGCGCGGCCAGCAAGCCTGCGCGGGTGACGAAATGGTCGTAGACCACCGGCTTCGTCACGCCGGCCAGTTCAGCCAGGCGCCCCAGGGTCAGGGCATCGGTGCCTTCTTCGCGCACCAGTTGCCACGCCATGTCGAGCAACTGACGCAAGCGACCCTCGCGGGATAAGCGGCGACGTGGGGCAGGGGATTCAACACTTGACATGCTTATATACCAAAAGTAACTTACCAAAGGTAACTTAAGCCCAGCGTAAACCGAAAGGGAGTCAAAGTCATGCATGCTCTGATCGTTGTTGCTCATCACGACCCGCAATCCCTCACCCACAGCCTGGCCGCGCACGTTGCCGCTGGCTTGACTGCATCCGGCCACACCTTCGAAATCGCCGACCTCGCCGCTGAAGGTTTTGACCCGCGCTACACCGCCGCCGACCACCGTGTGCACCGTGAACGCGCTAAGCCGCCTGCCGATGTGCTCGCCGAACAGGCCCGCATCGACCGCGCCGATGCGTTGGTGTTGGCGTTCCCGATCTACTGGTGGTCCATGCCCGGCCTGCTCAAAGGCTGGATCGACCGCGTGTTCATCAACGGCTGGGCGATTGAGTACGGCCCGGACCTGCCGGTGGTGAAAAAACTGCGGCACTTGCAAGTACACCTGCTGGCGCTGGGGGCGGCGGACGAAAGCGCGTTTGACCGCCACGGTTACGCCAAGGCAATGCGCACGCAAATCGACTACGGGATTTTTGATTACTGCGGGGCGCAGGTGGTGACGTCCGAGCTGCTGCTGGATTCGGAAAGCGGCAGTGCGCAGGCGCACTTGCACACGGCGAATGCCTTGGGGCAGGGGATGTTTCACAAGGAAGCGGGTGAGTCAGCCTTGGCCGAACAGGTCATGTGAATCGAGCAAGCGGTAGGCAATTTCCGGCCGTTTCTCCAGTCCCCGGCGAATCGCCGCCGGGATGGATTGCCGGGTCTTGCGGCACATGCCTGGCAGCGCGTCGATGACGATCTGAATCCCGCGCATGCTTTTGACTTCCGCGTGGCCCGGTGCGATGTGCACGCGAATGCCCAATTGCTCATACATGCGCTGTTGCATGTGTTCCAGGTCTTGCAGGCTTTTGAGGTCTTCGAGGCGCTCGAGCAGGATCTTTTCCTGCTGACGTGTCAGCTGGAGAATGCGTAGATCAGCGCCGGGTGCTTCAAGTAGCTGTTCGCGGTCGCAAACGCAAACGCCGGGTGGGCAGGGTTGGCGAAGTGTCATGTGCTTTCCCTCCCCATCACGGCGCTGATGCTTCAGTAGGTCAGCGCAACCCCAAGACTGCCCAGGGCCTTCCAGTAGTCCGGGTAGGTCTTGGCTACGCAGTCCGGGTCCTGAATGCGGATACCCGACACCTTCAGCCCGGCCAGGGCAAAGCACATGGCGATGCGATGGTCGGCGTGGGTGTCGATCAGCGCGTTGCAGGAGGTGCCAGCCAGCGCCGGGTCGCCGGCCACGAGCAGGTCGTCGCCTTCGATGGTCGCCAGGCCCGGGCGGATTTCGTTGAGGCCGTCATGCAGCGCCTGTACGCGATCACATTCCTTGACGCGCAGGTTGGCCAGTTCAGTGAAACGCACCGGGGTGTTGTTAAAGGCGGCGAGCACGGCCAGGGTCGGAATGGCATCCTGCATTTGCGAGCCGATCACCGTGGTCTGCATGTTCGGGAACTGCGCAATCACGGCTTGGGCCTTGGCGTCTGGCTGGGTGAACGCCTGTGCGGCCACGCCGATGTCGATGCGCCCGCCGGTCAGCACTTCAGCGGCCCACAAGTAGGTGGCGGCAGAGGCGTCGGGTTCGATCAGGTAGTCGTGGGCGGTGTAGCCGGTGGCGGCCACGCGCCAGGTGGTGTCGTCGAGCGCGTCGACCTGCGCACCGAAGGCGCGCATGCAGTCCAGGGTCAGGTCCACATAGCCACGGGCGCCGATGTCCTTGCCGGTCAGCGCCACTTCAATCGGGGCTTCGCCACACGCCGCAAGCATCAGCAGGGCCGACACGTACTGGCTGGATAAGCCGCCATCGATTTCAAAACGCTTGGCCTGCACCTTGCCAACGCCGTGCACGGTGACGGGCGGGCAGCCGGTCGGGCTGTCGACTTGAATACCGTTCTGGCCGAGGGTAGCCAGCAGCGGGCCAATCGGGCGTTTTTGCATGTAGTCGTCGCCGGTCAGCACCACGGTGCCTTGCACCGTTGCCACTGCGGCGGTGAGAAAGCGCATGGCAGTGCCGGCATTGCCGAGGAACAGCGGCTGCGCGGGCAATTGCAGCTTGCCGGTACCGGTGACGACAAAGGTGGTGTCGTCCGGCTCGTCAACGGTCACGCCCATTTGGCGCAGGGCCACCGACATATGGCGGGTGTCATCGCTTTTCAGCGCGCCGCTCAACCGGCTGGAGCCCTTGGCCAGGGCCGCCAGCAGCAGGGCGCGGTTGGTAATGGATTTGGAGCCGGGGGGCGCAACCTTGCCGTTCAGGGGGAAGTCTGGCGGTGTCACGGTCACGGTTTTCTGCGAACTCAAGGTACAAGGCTCCTGATCAAGGCAAGGTGGCACGGAGTGGCCGACGGGCGGACCCGAATAATCGGGCATAGACGCGGTGCTTGTCGAGGCTCAGCGCAGGCTCAACCAATAATCATGTAGCGCCCGCGCAGCCGGTTCGATTTCGCTGACCCGCTGTTGATGGGCGTTTACATCCAGGTCTGCCGGCAGTTCAAAGTTGTCCTGCTCGGCGCAGCAGGAGATTTTCTCCCATTGCGCAGCCAGTTCAGTCGGCAGCGCTGGCCAGTTGCCGATCGCCGCGCCACGGATATAGCCAAAGCACCATTCTTCGGCGAGCGTCACGCGTTGGCCTTGATGCTCGGTGTCATCGAAGCGGGCCTTGAAGCTCTGCGCATCGGTGGCCAGTTGCTCGGCCAATGTATTGCTGTGGCGCACGCACAGTTCCAAAAAGCGCTGAGCCTCTTCGAGGTTTTCCCAATTCGGGTTCTGCCCATCCCAAATCGCCGGGAACCACTCGCCCACTTCTACCTGAGCCGGGCTTGAGACCAGCGCGGTGAAGTAGCCGTCAAGTTCAGCCAGGTTCAGCACCGAGTGGTCGTCGCCGTATTTGAGCAGGGTGTCTTCGAGGAATTCGAAATCGGCGGGGGCGAGGGGTTGGGCGTGCATGGGAATATCCTTTAAACGTAGAGCGCCGCTGAGGGGCGGCTTAAAGCGCAGAGGATGGCGCCTGGGCTGCTTTTTTTCCAGTAGTTTCCAGGCGCTGGCACAGCTTGCTCACGCACATCGAACCCACCACCGCCAGGATGATCGGCACCAGAAAGTCATGGTCGATACGGGTGAATTCAGCCACCAGCACAATTGCCGTCAGCGGCATGCTCATGCTGGACGCCAGAAAGGCCGCCGCGCCGATGATCGCAAAGGCCCCCAGCGGCACGCCCGGCCACACCAGGCTCCAGGCGCCGCCAAGGATTATCGCCAGCAACGCACCATTCGCCAACCCAGGCGTCAGCAGGCCACCTTCGGCCCCCGCGCGCAGGGTGCTCGCGGTGATCAGCACTTTCACCACCAGCAGCAAAGCGGCCAGGCTGATGCTCAATTCGCTGTCGAAACCCAGTTGCGCCGGGCCTTTGCCGTTGCCGAGGATCTGCGGCAACAGCATGGCCAGCCCGCCGATAATCGTGAAGTTGATCAACGACAACAGCGGCAGGCGCCAACCGCGCGCGGCATTCGCCCGTGCCGTGCCCGTGAGGCGGGTAAAACCGTATGCGGCCAACCCGAACACCGGCCCACACACCACCGCCCACGCGATCAGCGCCGGGCTGAGTACAAAGTGCGGCACCACGTACTGCGATTCCGCGCCCAGCCCGATCCACGCGATCGAGGCGCCAATCGCCGAGGTGGCCAGCGCAATGACTGCCGCCGGCCAACTGAAGGCGCCTACCAGCACTTCCAGCACAAACACCGCACCGCCCAACGGCACGTTATACACCGCCGCCAGGCCGGCACCGGCGCCACAGGCGATGATCAGACGATGCATCTGCGGGCTCAAGCGCGCCCGTTGCGACAGCCAGCTGCCCACCAGCGCACCGACTTCCCGTGGCGCCACTTCACGGCCCAGCGGCGAGCCGAGGGCCACGGTGATGATTTGCAGCACCGCGTGGGCGAGGGTGGTTTTGGGCGGCATGATTGGCATTTTTTCGGACACTGCTTGCTTGACGCTCACCAGCGGGCGGCCGTAGCGGTAAATCGTCCACCAGCCAAGTCCTGCGACCAGACCGCACACTACCAGCACCAACACGCGACGCTCGGGCGACGCTGCGGTCACGCCCAGCAGGAAGGTTTCGTGGCTGATCAAGCTGCCCTGGCTGTAGCCGTAAGCGAGGTGCTGTATACCGTGCAGCAATAACGCCAGCAGCATCCCGCCCAACCCGGCGCCGATGCCGGTCAGCACGACCACCAGGGCCAGAATCAATGAAGAACGAAACGTGGACGGCATAGTCGGCTCCAGGGCAAAGGCCCTGATTGTATAGCCGATAAGTGACGCGCCCGGCGTGGAATGTATCGATGCTGCATGAACCGTGCGCGCACAACATTTCATTACCTTTGCCAGTCCCGTTTTTGGCCGACGCGCCGTCACGCAGCCTTGTTATAGTTCGGGCCTTATCACTCGCCAGTCAGGGATCACTGCCATGTCCGAATACCAAGCATTCGTCGTCGAACTCAGCGGCAACGTTGCCCATGTGCAGATCAACCGCCCGGAAAAGATCAACGCCATGAACGCCGCGTTCTGGACCGAAATCATCAACATCTTCCAGTGGGTCGAAGACACCGACGCCGTGCGTGCTGTGGTGCTGAGCGGCGCCGGCAAGCATTTCTCGTCGGGTATCGACCTGATGATGCTGGCCTCGGTGGCCAATGATCTTGGCAAGGACGTGGGCCGCAACGCACGCCTGTTGCGGCGCAAGATCCTCGACCTGCAAGCCTCGTTCAATGCCGTCGACAACTGCCGCAAACCGGTACTGGCGGCGATTCATGGCTACTGCATTGGCGGCGCGATCGACCTGATCAGTGCCTGCGACATGCGCTATGCGGCTGAATGCGCGCAGTTCTCGATCAAGGAAATCGACATGGGCATGGCCGCTGACGTCGGCACCCTGCAACGCCTGCCGCGCATTATCGGCGACGGCATGCTGCGCGAGCTGGCCTACACCGGTCGCCAGTTCGGCGCCGAAGAAGCGCGCAGCATCGGGCTGGTCAATCGTGTGTATGCCGATCAGGAAAGCCTGCTGGCCGGCGTGATGGAAATCGCCCATGAAATCGCCGCCAAATCGCCGATTGCCGTGACCGGCACCAAGGCGATGATCAGCTACATGCGTGATCACACGGTCAAGGATGGTCTGGAATACGTTGCCACCTGGAACTCGGCTATGTTGCAATCCAACGACCTGCGCGTCGCCATCGCGGCCCATATGAGCAAACAGAAACCCGAATTCGTGGATTGACCGACATGACCCCAGGCTGGATTACCACAACGCTGCTGGACAACGACGCCCCTGGCGGCTGGGCCGTTGCCCGCAGCCGCGAAGGCTTTTTGCATGATGCCAACGGCCCGCTGTTCCCCAGGGAATGGCTCAAGCACCAGGACCTTTCAGTGTTTGCCGAGCATGGCATCGGCCATCTCGATGGTGAACCGGTGTACTTGCTGGAACTGAACGAATCCGCCGAGCTGCCCGGTTGCAGCTGGCAGGGCCTGCGCGGCTTCATGCTGCAAGGCGATCACACCCTGTACAAAGTGCTGGGTTACGCCGCGCAGATTGGCACCTGGGCCCGTGAACACCGGTTTTGCGGCAGTTGTGGCCAGGCCATGGTCCAGGTGCCGCGCGAGCGGGCAATGCATTGCCAGGCCTGCGACCTGCGCAGCTACCCGCGCATATCGCCGAGCATGATCGTGCTGGTGACCCGTGGCGACGAGATCCTGCTGGCGCGTTCGCCGCGCTTTGTGCCAGGTGTCTACAGCACCCTGGCCGGGTTTGCCGAGCCGGGTGAGTCGGCCGAAGACTGCCTGATCCGCGAAGTGCGTGAGGAGGTGCAGGTGGAGGTCAAGAACATTCAGTACATGGGCAGCCAGTGCTGGCCGTTCCCGCACTCGATGATGTTGGGTTTCCATGCCGAGTACGCCGGTGGCGACATCGTGCCCCAGGCCGACGAGATCGAAGATGCGCAGTGGTTCAATATCCACGAGCTGCCGCCGTTGCCGGCGTCGCGTTCAATTGCGCGTTACCTGATCGACCTCTACCTGGCGCGCCGTTTAGGCCACGCTGAACCAGTGCTGCCAGGCTAGGCGCACCGTCAGGCCGAGGACAACGGTGATGAACACTGGCCGAATGAATTTGGCGCCGCCGCTGATTGCGCTGCGTGCGCCAAAGAACGCGCCGCACATCACCGAGACGCCCATCGCCAGGCCGACGATCCAGTCCACTGAGCCGTTAATGATGAACACCGTCAGCGCTGCCGCGTTGCTGACGAAGTTCATGCTGCGCGCCACGCCGCTGGCTTTGACCAGGTCGATGGGGTGCAAGAGCATGGTGCTGACGGTCCAGAATGCGCCGGTGCCGGGGCCGGCCACGCCGTCGTAGAAGCCCAGGCTGAAGCCTTGGGTGGATTGCCATTTCTTTTTGATCGGTGCGTTGGCGTCCAGGGGGGCTTTGGGTGTGCCGCCGAACAGCAGGTAGATGCCACAGGCGAAGACGATCACCGGGAGCATTTTGTTGAGGGTTTCGGCGGGTAGGTAGTGGGCGACCACGGCGCCGGCCAGGGCCCCGATGGCTGTGCCGACGATGGCGTGCACCCATTGGCGCGGGTGAAAGAGTTTGCGGCGGTAGAAGGTGAAGCTGGCGGTGGCTGAGCCGAATGTGGAACTGAGTTTGTTGGTGCCCAGTACCAGGTGGGGCGGCATGCCGGCGGTTAGCAGGGCCGGGGTGGTGAGCAGGCCGCCGCCGCCGGCTATGGCGTCGATGAAGCCTGCGATGAATGCCACGACGGCTAGGATGGCCAGGGTGGTGAGGTCTACGCTGAGTTCGAAGGGCATGGGGGTGGCTTATTATTGGCAGGGGGCGCTGAAGGGCGTAATGGTAACTCTGGTGCGGGGTACATATCCATTTTTGCGGTGATGGCGGATTATGGTTCCGCTCTTACAGCGGCTCACTTTTGGAAAGACCCAAAAGTAAGCAAAAGGTCTTCGCCCCACCACTCGGTGCC
>NZ_JAUTYR010000050.1:0-32286 GCF_041946035.1 Pseudomonas sp. AMR01 | reverse complement strand
TGTTTGGTCATCAGACACCTCTATCTGGCGAGCATTCTCGCCTAAATGGGTGTCCGGTTTCATTAGACCACTACACTTCTTCCCACCTAGGCTCAGCGCGACAGCAAAATTAACTTCAAGATTGTCAGCCTTAAAGATTGGGTGCTGCTCATCCGGAATCAGCTTAGGCACCTCTTCGGAGACATAGTTAAACAAGTCAAAAACCTTGATGAAGCCGCTTCCGCTCTTGTCGGCAGCACCGCGTAAACCTTCCAGCAGCGCAGTCGTGAATACACTGTTCCTCGCACCAACAAATACAGACGACTCTTCGTTAGCACGACAAGATGCCATTAATGCGCGTCCGCTACCAACTGCCAGCTTCGCGAACGTATTTTGGCTATAGCCAGACTTGAGCTCGTGGCCCTTGTTATCAGTCAAATATTTTGAGATCGCAGCCCCTCCAGCATGACAAGCGTCGATGAAGACCAACAGTCGCTTCGACTGGATCTGCGCAAGCGCAGAAGCTAATTCACTAGAGCTAATGGAGGTGTTTTCGATGTCAGCGAGATCGCTATCCACAGTGGCCAGCACGCTGTCTTCATTGCCTGGGTCACCTACAACGCCACCATGGCCGGAGAAGAATACGCAGGCGGTATCATCAGGCCCGGCCCGAGTAGCCAGTTCGTCTAGCCCTTTCAAAACAGCTGCCCGAGTAGCGTCTGCATCTAGGAGAGTGACGACGTTGGCAGGGGGATAACCGCAGTGATCCGGCGATGAGAGCGTAACTGCGACGTCATTGACGTCGTTCAGAATCGCTAAAGGCAGTCTGGAAATGTGCTGATAGTTCGCCACACCAATAAGAAGGGCGTGGCCTTGCGGGTAGCCAGTTTGGTTCATGATTCAACCATGGGTATGTGGGAGGTTTAATGTCAGCCAACAATGTCTGCGTCGCAAACAAAGAGGCGCAGCTTCTCGTTCATGGGAAAGTCTTGGCACATTATTTTAAGTAGATCAGATGCTGTCGGACGGCCGCCGGAGCGGATTGAATTCAATGCAGTGTGCCAACGCGTTGCCCCATTTAGAGAACGTCCAAGCAGATCGGAATTCTTGCCTCCGGCGCGAGACCAGAGTTCGTCACTATCCGGACCGCTTGGATAGAGTTGACGGGCCTCATCTTCCAAAGCTCTCCACTTCTCGGCAGCGCTTAGCTTTGTGATACCAAGCATCCAGCGTGTGTAAAAGGGAAGCAAGCCTGCGCACAACCTGAGCCCTGGCTTGATATCAGGACGGTCGCCAAGCCGGTCCGAAAGATACTTGGCCGCGCGGTCCCAATGTCGAGACGACACAAGCGTTCCTAATTGCTCAGAAGCCGCATGAGAAAAATTTTGAGCACCTCTCAAGACGTTTTTAAGCCACGCGATAAACTGATCTTCGGAAAAAGACGGGAGGCCACAAATGATTGCAAGACGCGTATCAACCGGCGCTGATGACCTTTCAAGAACTGGCCGCAAGTTCGCGCTCGCCAAGATTGCTTGTTCAAGCGGGGCTTCAGGGGTAATCACCACCGAGCCTTTCTCCGCGATTTCCAGCCAGCCGGTAGCGGTCGCCTGAAGGTAGTGTTCACGTTGCGAAGCGGGCAGAAGCGACCAGAGCCGGGCCCGCTCCGAGGTGGCCGATAGGTCAGCCAAAGGGGTCTTCGCCAGCGCCTTGAGTAAGCCGGTGTCGACGGATAGTCCCTCGATGAGTAGATCTAAAACAGTGTCACGCGCACCGATAGCGTTGCTAGGTGCGTTCCACAGAGAAACGTCTTTGACTATCACCATGCCCCACAGCTGTTGCTCGGTGATGTCTTCGCATCGGATGTGAGAAAGAATCTCAGGATGGACAGCAGCCTGCTCTGCGCACAGTCCGACCAGACGCAAATCCTTATGCACGAGCGCACAGTCTAATGCTTCAGTAGGGCTTGCAAATCGAAGGGCTGACCGCAAACCAGCACTGTACTCTAGGTCTTTATCTACCTTAAGCTGGTGGCCAGTTGCATCAATGGGGGGAAGCGTAGCCGCTAGCACGGCGCCGTACGCGGTCAGCCAGCACTTCTTCAGCATCGGCGAGAGCAAAGTATCTGATGAGGTCACAGTGAGCTTTCTGGGTACTTGGCCCGCCAGCCGCTGCTCAACTGTTGCATCAGCAGGTAAGTTATCTACCGCTATAGAGAACGCGCTATGGTTATGTTCGGCCCATCTCCAAATTGCGAGGTAAATCGCGTTTTTGTCTCGGCGAGCGGCAGCCGATAAGCCGTTTTTCACTGCAGCGCACCACAGAGGTAATGCGAGATCTTCATCAATTGTGGCTGCGATCATCTGGGTTAAGACGCTGTCGTCTGCAGGCGAAAATTCAAGGTTACCCACAAGTAGCTCAACCGCCGACCACAATGGCCGCGTGCTAGCAAAGCCAGGGAGCGCCAAGTTCCTCATTAGCATTAACTGCTTACAGCCTGCTCCTGGAATCAAGGCTGTGAACCGACCGATGAGTCTGTCCTTGATGCATACCCCGAAAGTCGGTTGATTTGACAGTCCGTCTGCTAAGCGTATTGCAGCCAGCAATTCATCGAAGCTTTCTCCGCCAGAGAGGAGAGTTTGTAGCCGCTCAAGCCGGCTCAACTCCCTAAGCGTATGAACTGCAAGGCCTAGGTCCTCGGCGAGGTCCAGAATTGGTTGCACGTCGCGCCGGCCGCAAAGAATGCCAGCGGATTCAGAGTTAGGAGTTTCATCATCTGACTTGACGATGAGGTGTTTTGTCCAGCGAACTTGGAGCTTCTCGGGCGTGCATACAAGTGTCGGCGTGGGTTTCTCCACCAAGTCGTTCGGCCCGAAGCTCAGGCGGAACGCGAAGGAGCGCCTTAAGGCCGGCCAAAGGTTCTTCCATAGGGAATCGACGAGTTGCTCAAATCCCGCGACACTTAGTCGGACCACTGGAGTGAGTCCCGAAGCTGTCAATGCGTTGGCAGTGCCGATCAAGTCAGCTGCCAGCACGGAACTGCTGGGGGTATTATCAAGCTCAAGCGTAACCACCGATGCGGGGCACTCTGCCACCGAGGCTGCCAGCCGCCTAAATAGCACGGCTAAACTTCCTACCTCGCACATGTCTTCCAAGCTGACGATTAGCGCATGAGTAAGCACCATTCCACCGCGCGACGCGCTCGAATCCAGAAACGTGCGAGCGACAACGTAATGGTCGTCGATAGGAAAACCGCGAACAAACGGCGACCAAGCTTGCACGCCGGGGGGCACTACATCTGGCAAGTCGAGCTTTGATGCAATAGCAGCTACTACCGGCGCATTCGTACTCGATGTTCTCAATCCGTGACCGCGACCATGGATCTCGCCATAAACAGCCTGCTCAACTCGCATGCGCTTATGTCCTGGCTGCCATCAATTGCTGGATTGGTAGAGTAATATCCGGGCTTCTAGCACCGTTGGGTAGAACCACGTAACCGAATTCTTCAGGGCCACGGATTGCGTATTCTCGGTCTGCATCTGTCATGCTGAGCGCTCGCTCCAGAGCTGATAGGCCAAGCACATTTGGCGATACCCAATTGCTACGTACGAACGACCACAGCATCGGCAGTCGAGACGACAAGAGATCAGCCGGCATCTCCGTAGTTTCAAGCTCATCCCAGCAGCTCAGCAAGATCGTTAAGCGCGGTTTTACAAGAGGCCGATCTAAATTGAACTGCGCCAAGTAGAGCAGCATTTGAAGGAGTTCCACTGCCCTTGCTTGATCTGACAGCTCGTACTCTGCCGCCTCTCCCTGTGGCTCACCTGCAGCGAACGACTGCAGCGGTCGCGAGAACAAATCGTCTTCGGACCGAAGAGAATGCAGCCTAATGAGCACTACCCAGTCCGTGGCTTCGATCACTCGATCACGCCAAGCGGCCGGGATCTGGCGCTGCGTCACAAGACTGCGAACCTGTTCGCCGCCATAGTCTGGCCAGACCAGTTCTGCATATCGGCCAGCTTGGTCCGTAATCGGCCATACGCTTTCGGTGTAGATATTAGCCGGCGTGTGGTCGGTAGCCCTCCCCTCAGTCAGGCAACTGAGAGCCGTAGTGAATGCCTCAAGGTTCGTTGGAGCTCCTGTCATCTTGAGCTCGCAAGACTTCACCATGAGCCGTTTCAAAAACTGGGCCCCGTAGTGTGTCTTGCCGACGTTTGACTCGCCGACTAACAAGATGGTGTGTTGTGCAGCCACCAACTATCTCCTACCAAATCGAAAAAGTGGATCGTGACCAATGACTTCCGTCATGGGTAAATCAACCCCCGCGCGTTTAGTGCAGAGAACCCAGTCAAATACCTCGCGGAAGCCCTCTGCAGCATCGGTCATGCCGCTAGCTGATACGCTGACTACGAACTCTGGAACGCTAGATGAGTGTGAGGCCACTGCTTTTCTGATCTGCGCCTCCATCGCCTCTGCCACATCTACATCCCCCTTCGTCCAGACGAGTGCCAAACGTCGTCCGCGAGACTCGGCTACTGCACGCTGAGCAAGCAGTTGAAAGTCATTTCTAGCGGTCCCCATTTTGGGGCCAGCAAGAGCCTGTCGGTCAGCAATCAGTAGCGTGACGTCTGCGTGCCGAGCAATCCAGCGGGCCCCTTCCGCGTCGGCAGCCTGCTCGTTGATCGCCCACTTCTGAAACCACTCTCCAGGTGCATCGGCAAAAAGAAAGTCGCGTAGTGAACCGTCTTCACGGCGAAAGGCAAGATGAAGCATGCCGGGTGCTCGAGCTGCTCCGCTGGGTGTATGGGGCGGAAAGCTGGGGGGCTGCCCTGGCTTCCATCGCAAATACGTCGCCACCGCCTCCCACCCTGCCAGCGTGTATGAGTTGCTGAACAAATTGGCATCATCAGTCAGTGTGCCTTTCCCCAGCAGTAGATAGAACGCACCAAGAAGTGTCGTCTTACCTGCGCTTTCGGGACCGACGATACCGACAGTGATGGGTTTTATCTTACCGCTGACAAAGTTGAGATCAGACTCACCCATCGCCAGACCGCTCCACGGAAGTAGCAAATGGTCGTCATCATTCGAAGCGGTTACTTCGCCTTTGCTTCCACGTTTCCACTCGGAGCAGGAGTCGCGCCGGATGTGACCCAGCGTGCAAGTCGTGTTGTCATCAGCGAAACAGTTGGGGTGAGGGCATCTATCCATAGGCGTCTTAATTCTTCCTAACCCGTTTGGTTGGACTTTGACTTATGGCGCGTGCACTCTGGAGCTCACGGAATAAGTATGTCCCCCACTCGGATGGGGTCATCCTAGTGGAAGCGTCAACGCCACCGAGGCTACGCAGGGTTGTCGCTTCGATTGCACCTGAACTCCTCAGATGTCCAATCAACGATAATAGAGGTCCTCGCCCAACTGGTTCAGAAGTGTACTTAGCAGCCAGCGAGCGGAAAGGCTGCATGGATGCGATTGTCCTGGCGTCTTCTACTAGGCTCGCGACCTCACGCTCGCCGTTTTTTTGCACGTCATCTACGACCGGAAGACAGCGAATCGCCTCCCGTAAGAAGGCTGAGACACTCGCTGGCGAATAGGTTGGTATCTGCTCATGTAGGTCGAGCGCCATCAAAGCGGAGGCCTCGAAAGGTGGCAGGTCGAGGTAGCTCGCGTGAGCACTGGGGGAATACAGCGCCTCTTTCCACCAAAGCAGATTGGTACGGCGCTGCAGCCCAGCCGTCGCGCCACTGAAACCGAAAAGAGCCTTGTCAACGTGAGCAGTGACTGCCTCCGCTAACTCAGATAGAGGACCGGATAGGTCAACCGGTACGGGCGCAAGCTCCTCGGCCATTTTATTCAACGCATCTGCGATGGCGGCGGTCATTCGGTCTGCAAACCCTGGAGCCCAGTGGTTGTTCTGGCTAGGCTGATGCGGATTTGGATTGTTACCCCCCCAAGGTCCCGCAGCGGAATAGACGCTCTCTCGTAGCGTGCTCCGATCAACTGAGGGTGCCTCGTAATCTACAGCCACAGGAGCTGGCGCCGCGTACTGCAACGGTTCTACCGTAATCATCTCCGGCGTTGCCCACTCAGCCTCGGCACGGGCATCGACCTTCGTCTCAATTTCGCTAACAGCTTCGCGCCAAATCTCAGCTTCGTCGGAGGTTTCGGTGTGAGGCAACACATTGCGCGCCGTATTGATAAAGGCAACGGCAATCGCATCATCTAAACGAGCGGCCTGCATGATCGCGTCTAGAAGGAGGGCTCGTAAAATACCCACAGGCCGCGCGGAAAAGGCGTATACAACCGTTTCCCATTGCTTGCGGAGGATAGACATCGCCTCCTCTAAAATTGGATCCGAAGATTCAATTTCGGGATCGACCGCCACCATTGTGTAGCTGATTGCCTTGGAGGGTGCCTTTCGAAGATTAGCTGCCAGCTCCTTAGCCGTAGATCGCAGCTTCTCAAGTTTGGTGTCATCGCCTTTGAGGTCGATAGCTCCAATTTCAAGAAATTTCAACAAAAATTCTTGTTCCATTCCCTGGTCTCCCGACCTTCGTCTATTTTGGTCCAGACTCTGGCCGTCGATGATAACACTCCAATGGTGGCGATATAACGGCAACCGTCCACCCTGTGCAAGTCCCTCTCCTGCGGCCACCAGCTCGCACAGCTATCCCACGCACCATTCAGTAACGACGCCTGCATCTCATGTTTTGGCCTTCCAATGCAGCTATCGACAGTAGCGAATGAAAATCGCTACTTACTGAGTTTGGAGAGTTCCTAGGAATACAGGGGCGATTCCGTCTGTGGGGGCGGGCAAATGCCAAAGGATAGTTTTAGAGGTAGAAGTTCTTATTTATTCATACCAAACATATTAAAATCATATAGTTATTATGTTTTTCGACTCCTGGTGCCGCACCATACAAAACGAAGCCCTCACAGAAATGTGAGGGCTTTGTTGTTTCTGGGGTTTAAGGGTTTGATTGGCAGAGACGCTCAAAAAATTGAGCAACTGATTACAAGTCAGTAGATACAGATACTCCCACAGCACAAAGCCCCGTAACTCGGGGCTTTGTGGTTTCTGAAGTCTGGATGTTCATCACGTGGTGAAACTGATGTGCTGCCTCACAGTAGGCGCTTTCACCAATGTCCCCGCCTTTATGAAAAATTATGGCTGGCCAATAATTATAGCCAATCCATAAAGTAAATAATTTCACCAATCGTCCTCTACACCGACCAAGCTGACTCAAAACCAACCCATCTATTTTCCCGTTTGCTCCCCATCCTCCACCCAGCTACTCTCGCGACCGTCACTGCCACCGCAGCGGCCGGGCCTGAGAACTCGATTTGATGCAGGCGCTCAAGCGCCACGCATTCGTTTGAATCACGAACGTGGTAGCTCTCACTCGATATGGGAGTCTCACCAATGACCGCTACAAATCCATCTGCACTAACCACCCTCGGCGTCACCCCGTTCTCCTTCCACTCCGACCAACCCCTATTCCGCGTCAACAGCGGTGTTTCCCTGCATGAAGCCCTGCGCCATGTTTCCGACTTGCTCCACGTTGCCAAGCTGCTCGCAGAAGACGCGGCGATGACGAAGGAAACGGACCGTTATGCCTGGGCGTCGCATTATTTGCAGGAGATGAGCAAGGCGGTGATTGATGATGTGGTGAAGGTGTTGGAGTCACCCTGCACTAACGAGTAACAAGTGAAGTGCGCCAGTCAGGGCTGATTGGCGCACATAAAAAAACCCCGAACAGATCGGGGTTTTTTATTGCCTGAAATCAGGCGCGACGCCGGATCAATTAGAAAACGTTGATCGGATAGTCGGCGAACAGGCGCAGTTCGTTACCGCCTACGTTGTAGTTGCTGGCGTTGTTGGACACGCGCAACCAGGACGCACGAGCACGCAGGCTCAGGTCTTTGGCTGGGCCGCTCTGTACCACGTACTTGAACTGGTTCCAGATTTCACGCTCGGTGCCATCGCCACGGCCGCTGCCGTCGTCGATGTTGGTGCCGCGCACGTAGGCAACGTTGTAGGTCAGGCCCGGCACGCCGAAGGTGGCGAAGTCGATGCCGTAACCGGCTTGCCAGGAGCGCTCGTCTTTGCCATTGAAGTCGGACCAGTAGGAGTTGGCCAGCAGGATGGTGTTGCCACCGTCGCCGATACCGCCGGCATTGCGGTAGCCGCCGTAGAGGTAGCCGGTGTCGCCGGTGCTGCGCTGGTGAGCGAGGGTGAAGCTGTGCGGGCCAACGGCCCAGGTAGCGCCCAGGCTCCAGATTTTGTTGTCGCGGGCGTCGGCATCACCTTGGTTTTCCAGTGCGAAGCTCTTGTCCAGCTTGGTTTTGTAGCCGTTGAAGTCAAAGGTCAGCGACTGCTTCTCTGGCAGGGCAAGCACGTAGTTGACGTTGACGTATTGCTTCTTCAGCACGTCCTGCATGTCGGAGGCATACAGCGCGGCCGACAGGCTTTCGGTGAATTTGTAGCTGCCACCGATGTAGTCGATGCTCTTCAGGCGGCCGCTGTCGCTGCCTTCGGCGCTCTTGCGCGCTTCCTTGGTGAAGTGGCCGGCGTCCAGTTGCAGGCCGGCGATCTCTTTGGAAACGATCGAGGTACCTTCAAAGGTTTCCGACAGCAGGCGGGAGTTATCGTACTGCAGCACCGGTACGGCTGGCATCTGCTGACCGTACTTGATCACGGTGTTGGAGATACGCGCCTTGACGGCTGCGCCGCCTTTGGACAGGTCATCGGCTGCTGCGCCGCTGTCGCCTTGCTTGAAGAAGTCGATACCGCCTGCGCCGCTGCGGCCTTTACCACCGTCCAGGCGAATAGCGTACTGGCCGATCACGTCCACACCCACACCAACGGTGCCTTGGGTGAAGCCGGATTCGAATTTGCCGATGAAGCCCTGGCCCCATTCAGCTTTGTCTTGCTTGCCGTTTTTGTAGTCGCGGCTGATGTAGGCATTACGTGCTGCGATGTTCAGGTGGCTGTCTTCAACAAAACCCTTGGATTGCTCCTGGTCGTTGGCCATGGCTGTCGATGCGCTCAAAATCCCCAGAGCGATCAGACTCATCCGTTGCTTCAACATGTTTTTATATTCCTTATTACTGGTTGAGTACGCGCTGTGACACCAAGCTCCGTGTCGCTTTTTTGGTGTCGACTTTTCTCCAGAAAAAAACAGGCCCGCGGACGACTGAAGTGCCGCAGGCCTTTTTTATTGGATGAGTTATGGCGGTTAGCCACAGGCGTTGGGCGCAATCCTATGCGCGGGTTGAACTATGTGTCAATTTCGTGAATCGTCTGAATCTAGGCGAAAAAAGTCTAAGCAAGGCGTTCCAGGGCCTTCAGGCGCGCCTTGAAAACCGTCCGTTTCGTCAAGAAAACACATCGTGTAACACTTTCAGCGACAGGCAAGTCCGGGAATAGATAACGCACGCAAATGCAAAGCATTACCATTCGCGCGCAATTTTATCCTCAACCTTTTCGGATACATTTCCCATGCCTGCCCCTCGCCTGACGCCCATCACTCTTGGGCTCTCTGTTCTGCTGACTGCCGGTTTTGCCTGTGCCACCACGGTGCTGCCGGAAACCTCGGTGAGCGCCGAAGCGGATGAAGATGACCCACGCGTCAAAGAGACCAGCACCGCCACGCGCACTGCGACGGCCGTGCGTTATGTGCCGCAGGCCATCGACTCGGTAAAAACCGAGAGCCTGCGCGCTTATGGCACCAACGATTTGGGCAAGGCATTGAGCGGCATTCCGAACGTCAGCAGCGGCGCCGACACGCGTTTCGACAGCCTGCGCATCCGCGGCTTCGATGCGAGCAACGACTTCTACCTCGACGGCATCCGCGACGACAGCCAATACGTGCGCGACCTGCATAACATTGAGCGCATTGAAGTGCTCAAAGGCCCGGCCGCTGTGCTGTATGGCCGAGGTGGCCAGGGCGGCATCGTCAACCGCGTGAGCAAATTGCCCCAAGCCGGCCAAAAGTCGAGCATCGAAGCCCAAGGCGGCAGCGAGGACATGCGCAGCCTGTACGCCGACCTCAGCACCGACCCGACCGACACTATCAGCCTGCGCCTGAACATGGGTAACGCAGACAACAACAGCTTCCGCGATGGCGTGAGCGGCAACCGCCAACTGTTCGCGCCGTCGATGAGCTGGCAACTCACGCCGGACCTGAACTGGCTGGTGCAATACGAATACAGCCGCTACAACCGCACGCCGGACCGCGGCATTCCCGGGGTCAACGGGCGCCCGGCGGACGTAAGCCGCGGCACCACCTACTTCGACAGCCGCGATTATATCGACGACAAGTCCCAGTCCCTGCGCTCCAGGCTGGCCTATGAACTCAACGCCGACTGGCAACTGCGCCACACCCTCGGCGTGTTCAAGCTCGACAGCGATTTCGACAACACCTACCAGACCGGCTACGACCCAAAAACCAACAAGGTCACCCGCCAGCACTGGCAGCAGGACCTGACCACCCGCAACGTGTTCAACAACCTTGAGCTGGAAGGCGGTTTCGACACCTTCGGCCTGGAGCATCGCGTGCTCACCGGCCTTGAACTGGGCAGCCAGCGCCGCGACCCCAAGCTGTACACCGCCACCGCCGTAAACCGTGGCGGCCAAGCCGTGCCGAGCCTCGACCTCAACAGGCCCAACCGTCACTTGAGCCACACCGGGCGGATGAGCCTTTCAAGCTACAACCACACCGAGGTCGAGAGCCGCGCCGTGTACGTGCAGGACCAACTGCGCCTCAACGATCAATGGCAAGTGCTGGCCGGCCTGCGCTACGACCACTTTGAAGTGGACACCACCAGCAAGGTGTTCAACGTGCGCCAAGACGTCGAAAGCCACAGCACCAGCCCGCGCGTGGGCCTGGTGTGGACGCCGCTTGCGCATCACTCGTTTTATGCGTCGTGGAGCAAAACCTTCTCCCCCGCTGGCGGCGGCTTGATCGGCATCACCCCGAATGCCGCAGGCAGCGTCAACGACCTGAGCCCGGAGCTGACCAAACAAAAGGAAATCGGCGTAAAAAGTGACTGGCTCGACGACCGCCTCAGCACCACGCTGGCCGTGTACGAACTTGAACTCTACAACCGCCGCACCAGCGACCCGCTGGACCGCACCGTCACCCTTCTCACCGGCCTGCAACGCTCACGCGGTATCGAGCTGACGGGCACCGGCAAGATCGCTGGCAACTGGTACGTGCGCGGTGGCGTGGGCCTGCAGGATGCCAAGGTTGAGAAAGACAACAACGGTTTTGAAGGCAAGCGCGTCAGCGATGTGGCCAAGCGCAATGGCAGCCTGTTCATCACCTGGAAACCGGAAATGGGCTGGTATGCAGAAACCGGTTTGACGCTGGTGGGCGACCGTTATGCCGACAACCTCAACACCGTGGTGTTACCGGGTTACGGACGTTGGGATGCACTGGCCGGGTTTCGTCAAAAGGAATGGGATGTACGGGCGGCGCTGAACAACATCGCCGATAAACACTATTACGACTCCGCCACCAGCGTGGCGCAGATTCAACCGGGGGAGCCGCGCAGCCTCGTCGTGACCGGCACCTACAGTTTCTAGGCTCATCACAAAACCAAATGTGGGAGCGGGCTTGCTCGCGAATGCAGTGTGTCAGTCACTGAATGTATATCTGACACACCGAATTCGCGAGCAAGCCCGCTCCCACATTTTTAGATCCCGGTGTTTTTCAGTCTTTCGTCAACTCACACAACGCCAACACTTCATCCTCAGTGAACAATCCCGCCGGATAGCGTTCACTCATCAAGCTGCGCAGGTCGATTTGCCTCACCTGTCGCGAGCCGTTTGCTTTCAACCAGAGCCCCAACGCATGGATCGCATCACCGTTGACCCGAGTCGGGTGGAAAGGGCGCGTGTGGATCAGGTTGATGTCTGCATTCATTTCAGCGCTCTCTCCTAGTGCGTGAGCGGCTAACTTACTCAAGGTTTATGACAAAACTGCACAGCCATCACCGTGAGCCACTATGGCAACGCCGATACAAGAGCTATGCCAATGTCCCCGTGTTTATAGGCGTTCGGACACAAAAAAGCCCGCGACCTTGCTGGGCCGCGGGCTTGCTGTGAGCGCCGCACAGAGTGGCTTTACGCCACTGCTGCGCACGCTGTTACAACTGCACTCAGTTTTTGTGCGGGGCGGGCTGTTGTTGGGTCAGGCAATGAATATTACCGCCGCCCAGTAACAGTTCGCGGCCCGGCACCATCACCACTTCGTGCTGCGGGAACAGGTCCTGCAGAATCTGTTTGGCCTGGCTGTCCAGCGGGTCATTGAAGCTCGGCGCGATGATGCCGCCGTTGACGATCAGGAAGTTGACGTAGGAACCGGCCAGCCGCACGGTCGGATTGCGCTCTTGCGAGCCATCCACCGGGTCCACACCGGCGCACTCGTCTTCGGTGGCGTACAGCGGGCCAGGAATCGGCATTTTATGCACCGTGAACGCGCGGCCCTTGGCGTCAGTGCTGCTTTGCAGCACTTCCATGGCGGCGTGGCAGCGCGCGTAGTTCGGGTCTTGCGGGTCATCGGTCCAGGCCAGCAACACTTCGCCTGGGCGCACGTAGCAGCAGAAGTTATCCACATGGCCGTCGGTTTCGTCGTTGTACAGGCCGTCCGGCAGCCAGATGATTTTATCCACAGCCAGATTGTCACTGAGCACGGCTTCGATTGCCGCGCGATCAAGGTGTGGGTTGCGGTTGCGGTTCAGCAGGCATTCTTCGGTGGTGATCACCGTGCCTTCGCCGTCCACATGAATCGAACCGCCTTCCAGCACAAAACCCTCGGTGCGGTAACGCGACGCGCGCTCGATTTCAAGGATCTTGCCGCCTACCTGACAGTCGCGGTTCCACGGCGCATAAAGGCCGCCGTCAAAGCCGCCCCAGGCGTTGAAATCCCAGTTCACGCCGCGCACTTCGCCGCTATCGTTGATCACAAACGTCGGGCCTGTGTCGCGAACCCAGGCGTCATCGCTGGACATTTCCACCACGCGGATATTGGGCACGTCCAAACGCGCACGGGCGTTTTCGTACTGACCGGCCGACACCCCCACCGTTACCGGTTCAAACCGCGCGATGGCTTTGGCCACGGCCACGTGAGCAGCCTGCGCAGGCTTGCCGCCGAGGCGCCAGTTATCCGGGCGCTCGGGCCAGATCATCCAGGTTTGGGTTTGTGGCGCCCATTCGGCAGGCATATGAAAGCCATCGGCGCGGGGTGTGCTGTGCAGGGTGATCATGGCGTTCAAGACTCCGAATGGGGTGAAAGCCGACTTTATAACGGATAAAAATCGGCTTTAAAAGCGATAAAAGATAATAGGCGCGTGACATTACAGTTAATAGCCGATAACAATCGGTAAATTACAGCTGCTCATCCAGCACCTTCGACAGCATGTCGACAAAGAAATCCACACTGCGTTTAGAAGTGACCATCGGCGGCTTGATCTTGAGGATGTTGAGGTAGTCGCCGGTCGGCTGCATGAAAATACCCAGTTCGCGCAGGCGATCACACAGCACTGCAGTTTCTTCCGATGCTGGCTCAAGGGAATGCCGATCGCGCACCAACTCCAGGCCCAAATAGAACCCCGAACCGTGAACGGCGCCAACCAGCGGGTGGCGCTCGATGAGTGCTTCCAGGCGCGCCTTGAAATGCGCGCCCACCACTTGGGCGTTTTCCCACAGCTTTTCTTCCTCCATTACATCCAGCACGGCCATGCCGATACGGCAACTGACCGGGCTGCCCCCCGACGACGAGAAAAAATAGCCCTCGGCCTCCAGCGCTTCGGCAATTTCCCGTCGGGTGATCACCGCGCCCAGCGGCTGGCCGTTGCCCATGCCCTTGGCCATGGTGATGATGTCCGGCACCACGCCCTGCTCTTCAAAGCCCCAAAAGAAGTGGCCCATGCGGCCGTAGCCCACCTGCACTTCATCGGCGATGCACACGCCGCCGCGAGCGCGAACCAGCGCGTACACCTGCTGCAAATAGCCCGGCGGCAGTGAAATGCCCCCGGCGTTGCCGTATACCGGCTCACAAATAAACCCGGCCAGTTGGCGTTTGCTCGCGGCGATTTTCGCCAGGTTGTGTTCCACGCTTCGTACATAGTCCGGTGCACTGTCCTGCCCGCGAAACTCCCCGCGATAGGTATTCGGCGCCGTCACCGGGTGCACCCAGTCCGGGCGACTGCTCAATGCTTGCGGGTTGTCGGCAATCGAGGTGGACACCGCATCCGCCGCCACCGACCAACCGTGGTAAGCCTCCAGCACGCTGAGCATGTCGCGCCCGCCGCTGTAGGCCCACGCCAGGCGAATCGCCAAATCATTGGCCTCGGTGCCGCTGTTGACCAGAAACACCCGGTCCATGCCTTCCGGCGCCAACGCCAGCAAACGTTCGGAAAACTCGGCAATCGCCGCGTAATGAAAGCGCGAGTTGGTATTGAGCAGCGACCATTGCCGCGCCGCCACCACCGCCATGCGCGGGTGACCGTGGCCCAGCACCGCGACGTTGTTGAGCATGTCCAGATAGGAACGCCCCTGCATGTCGATCAGGTGGTTGCGCCAGCCCCGCTCGATGCGCGGCGGGTCCTCGTAATAGTGCTTCTGCGAACGGGCGAAACTCGCGTCACGGCGTGCCAGCAAGGCCTTGGGGTCCAACTCGGGTGCGGCATCACACGCCAGCCCCAACAACATCGCCGGCGAGGGGCACAGCGCCTGCCACGCCAGCGCCCTGGACGGTGTGCAGAACAGCGGCGGCTCAAGGTCGGCGCGGCACAACTGCACGGTCAGCGGCGCGTGGACCTCACCGAGGATCTGCCCTTTCACCAGTACCGAATCTGAATGCAATAAGGTTGTTACGCCCCACAGACGCACACTTAGCTGATCACCCTGCAAGCGCAGCACGCCCTTCGCGCCCTGGTGCAGCGTCCCGGCGAAGGGCGCTTCCAACACGGTGCCATGAGGCAGGTGCAATTCCACATGCAGCGCGAGTGTGTCCGGCTCGACGGCAGTGTCGGGGCGCGTGCGCGACAAGCGATATTGCCCATATCGGCTGGCCGCCAGCCCGTGCACCGTCGCCGCTTCATCCAACAGCCGCCGGTCGATGCCGGGCGCTTCCCAATTGCCCGCATCGAAATGCGGGCTGAGCACACCCAGGTCGATCAGCGCGAACTCACGGCCCACCAACCCCGGCAGTAACGGCGCGAAATCCAGACCCGCCAGGGGCGACAGCGTTTCACCCACACACCGCAGGATCGCTGCGTCCATCAACTCAAACGGCACCGACGTTGCCACGTGGAAAATTTCCCACTCGTGCTCGGCGTTTTTCAACAGATAAGCGTTATCCGGGTCCAGCCGTTGCTGTTGCTCGCTGCTCAGCACCAGCACCGCGGCACGGGCGACGATCAGCGGCCACAGCGCCTGCAATTCTTCGCGCTGCAACGGCGTGATGGCATGACACGCCTGGATCGCCGGCAAAATTGCAAACGGGTCGCCGTCGGCGTGGTGCAGCAGCGCGGCGCAGGTCACGGACAGGTCGGCAATGCGCCAGGTGTGCACCAGATCGCCGAAATCGATCACGCCCTGGATTTGCCAGCGACGCCCGGCATCGCGCTGCCACACCACGTTGTCGTCAGTGATGTCCATGTGCACGGCCTGCCACGGCAACTGCTGCGCCAGCGGCTGGATGCACGCTTCAACCTGCTCGGCCATCTGCTCCAGCGCGGCGCGATGGGGCAGGTTTTCCAGGGTGGCCAGCAGGTGCTTGATCAATGCCAGGGCGTGGCGCGGGTCCCATTGCAGCGTGCGCTCAAGGCCTGGGTGCTGAAAATGCGCGAGCGCAAGGCTCATGCGCCCGCACAACTGGCCAAAACCTGCGATCACCTCGCGGCCCAGGTGCGGCAGATGGGTCAGCGGCTGGCCGTCGATGTAGTCGAGCAGCCGCACGTGCAAGGTTTGCCCGTCGACCGTCACGGTCAGCAGTTCTTCACAGGTGCGGGCGCGGATAACCCGGGGCACGCGCAGGTGCGCTTGCAGCTCATTGAGGGCGGCGTGCTGGGCCTGCAACTCCACGGCGGCGTAATCACCCCGGCAGATTTTCAAGACAAACCGGCCACGGTCGCTGTCGACCCGGTAATTGAGGTCTTGCTGGCTGCCCAACGACTGCAAGGTGCCGGTGAGGCCGTAATGTTGCTCCAGCAGGTGCGCTGCCGTGTCAGGGCCCACTTGCGGGCAAGGCAGACTGGCACGATGGATCAACGTGGCGAGCAACATTGGGGCAACCTCGGTTCTTTTCAGGCGCCTATATCGCCACTGTTCGGGGGCGTTAATCAACCCCTCATGCAAAGCGCGCTTGCACCGCGCCGACGCACGAATCAAGCTACACGTCTTTTGCCCAATGTCCGTCTAAGGAAGAGGCCCTCGACATGCGTATTCTTATCACCGGCGGTGCCGGTTTCATCGGCTCCGCCCTGATCCGCCACCTGATTCAAAACACCGAGCACGAAGTGCTCAACCTCGACAAACTCACCTACGCCGGCAACCTTGAGTCGCTGGCCAGTGTGGCGTCAAACAGCCGCTACGAGTTCGTCCAGGCCGATATCATCGACCAGGCCACCGTCAGCGCCCTGCTGACGCGCTTCGAGCCCCAGGCCATCATGCACTTGGCCGCCGAGTCGCACGTGGACCGCTCCATTGACGGCCCGTCGGATTTTATCCAGACCAACATCGTCGGCACCTACAGCCTGCTCGAAGCCACCCGCGCTTACTGGCAGACGCTGGCCGAGCCGGCCAAGAGCGCATTCCGCTTCCACCACATCTCCACGGATGAGGTGTACGGCGACCTGCACGGCGTGGACGACTTGTTCACCGAAACCACCCCTTACGCGCCAAGCTCGCCGTATTCGGCCAGCAAAGCCGCCTCCGACCACCTGGTACGCGCGTGGCAGCGCACCTATGGCCTGCCAGTGCTGCTGACCAACTGCTCGAACAACTACGGGCCGTTCCACTTCCCGGAAAAATTGATCCCGCTGGTTATTCTCAACGCCCTCGCGGGCAAGGCGCTGCCGGTTTACGGTGATGGCCTGCAAGTGCGTGACTGGCTGTACGTCGAAGACCACGCCCGCGCGCTGCTCAAAGTGGTGACCGAAGGTGTGGTGGGCGAGACCTACAACATCGGCGGCCACAACGAGCAGAAAAACATCGACGTGGTGCGCGGAATTTGCGGCCTGCTGGAAGAGCTGGCGCCGCAACGTCCGGCCGGCGTGGAAAAATTCACCGACCTGATCACCTTCGTCAAGGATCGCCCGGGCCACGACCTGCGCTACGCGATCGATGCCAGCAAGATCGAACGCGAGCTGGGCTGGGTTCCGCAAGAAACCTTCGAAACCGGCCTGCGCAAAACCGTGCAGTGGTACCTCGACAACCTGGAGTGGTGCCGCCGCGTTCAAGACGGCAGCTATCAGGGTGAGCGCCTGGGCAACAGCGATCCAAAAGACCTGATCGCATAACCAAGGCAACGCGCAGCAGAGCTAGGCATAATGCGCCTGTACCCACAGGCGCATGACCCCCATGACTCCATCCCTCCCGCGAAGACCCCGCTGGCGCAGCCTCGCCCTCCTGGCGTTGTGCCTGGCGCCGCTGCTGTGGCCGCTGGAGCACTTGGCCGAGCGCTATTACCGCAGCGAGCTGGCCGGGCAAAACCGCCAGACCCTCGACCTGTACGTCGCCAACCTGTTGGGCACCTTGCACCGCTATGAAGTGCTGCCGCAGATCCTCGGCGATTTGCCCGCCCTGCGCATCGCGCTGAACGCGCCGCACGTCAGCACCCATTTGACAGACGCCAACCTGCTGCTCAAAGACGTCGCCGCCCAGGCCGGGGTGGAAGTGATGTACCTGATGGACACCACGGGCAAAACCCTCGCGGCCTCGAATTGGGACAAACAAGACAGCTTTGTGGGCCGCAATTTCTCGTTCCGCCCGTATTTCAGTGAAGCCATGGCCGGGCGCCTGGGGCGATTTTTCGGCCTGGGCACCACCTCAGCCAAGCGCGGCTACTTCTTCGCCGCCGCCGTGCGCGATGGCGACAAAGTCATCGGCGTGCTGGTGGTCAAGGTTGACCTGGACCACACCGAAAGCCTGTGGGGCAACACACCCGAACAACTGCTGGTGACCGACCACAATGGCGTGGTGATCCTCACCTCGCGCCCGCAATGGCGATTTCGCGCCACCCGGCCGCTGACGGCCGAAGAACGCCAGGCGATCATTGCGATCCAGCCCTACCCGACCCGCGACCCGCAGCCATTGACGCTGAGTTCCAGCGCCTGGCTGCGCCAATCCACCGCCATTGCCGAAACCGGCTGGAACGTCGAGATTCTTGCGCCGCGCTCGCTGATCAACCGCCCGGTACGCACTGTGGTCGCCGTGGGTGGCGCCACGTTGCTGGTGGTGATGCTGTTGCTGGGCCTGATAATGCAGCGCCGTCGGCATTACCTGGAACGCATCGCCTTTGAAGCCAGGGCGCGTCGGGAACTGGAAGCGCGCGTGGTCGAGCGGACCAGCGACCTCGAGGGGCTTAACCGGCGCCTGAAGCAGGAAGTGCTGGAGCGCGAACATGCCCAGCAGGAGCTGGTGCGCGCCCAGGATGATTTGGTGCAGGCGGGTAAATTGTCGGCGCTGGGCACCATGTCGGCGAGTATCAGCCACGAGCTGAATCAGCCGTTGGCGGCGATTCGCAGCTACGCGGAAAATGCCGAAATTTTGCTCGACCATGAGCGCACCAACGACGCTCGCGGCAACCTCAAGCTGATCAGCGAGCTGACCGGGCGCATGGCCTCGATCATTGCGCACCTGCGCGCCTTCGCCCGCCGCGATCGCCATGCACCAGAAAGCGTGGCGCTGCAACCGGCGCTGGACGATGCATTGGCGTTGCTGGCCAAGCGGCGGCGCTCGATGGAAGTCGAGTTGATCCGCGACCTGCCGGAAGCAACACTGTGGGTACAGGCCGGCGAAACCCGCCTGCGCCAGGTGCTCGGCAACCTGCTGGCCAACGCCCTCGACGCCCTCACCGAAAAAGGCCCGCCGCGCAAACTCTGGCTGAGTGCCCAAACCACCGAACAGGGCGTGAACCTCTACATTCGCGACAACGGCCCGGGCTTTTGCATGGAAGCCCTGGGCCGCGCCAGCGAGCCGTTTTACACCACCAAAACGCGCACCCAGGGCCTTGGGCTGGGCCTGGCAATCTGTGACACCTTGATGCGCGCCTTTGGCGGCGAGTTGCTGTTCGCCAACAGCAAGGAAGGTGGTGCGCTGTTAACCTTGAAATTGCGTGCCGGCTCGCCGGGCGTCAGTTTGCAACCGTCCGAGGACCGCAGTGTATGAGTATCGATAACGGGATTCAGGTGGTGTTGATCGACGACGATCCGCACCTGCGTCAGGCCCTGTGCCAGACCCTGGACCTGGCCGGGCTGAAAGTCCTGACCCTGGGCGAAGCCACCGGCCTCACCGCGCGCCTGTCGCGGGACTGGCCGGGCGTGGTGGTCAGCGACATTCGCATGCCCGGCATGGACGGCCTGGAGCTGCTTGCCGAACTGCACGGCCAGGACCCGGAGCTGCCGGTGCTGCTGATTACCGGCCACGGCGACGTGCCACTGGCGGTGCAGGCCATGCGGGCCGGCGCCTACGACTTCCTCGAAAAACCCTTCGCCAGCGACGCCCTGCTCGACAGCGTGCGCCGCGCCCTCGCCCTGCGCCGCCTGGTGCTGGACAACCGCAGCCTGCGCCTGGCCCTCAGCGATCGCCAGCAATTAAGCACCCGTTTGGTCGGCCATTCACCGCAAATGCTGCGCCTGCGCGAGCAAATCGGCGCCCTGGCCGCGACCCGCGCCGATGTACTGATTCTGGGTGAAACCGGCGCAGGCAAAGAGGTTGTCGCTCGCGCGCTGCACGACCTGTCGAGCCGCCGCAGTGGGCCATTTGTGGCGATCAACGCAGGCGCCCTGGCCGAATCAGTGGTGGAGAGCGAGCTGTTCGGCCATGAGCCCGGCGCATTCACCGGCGCGCAGAAACGCCGCATCGGCAAGTTCGAATTCGCCAACGGCGGTACGCTGTTCCTGGATGAAATCGAAAGCATGAGCCTGGACGTGCAGGTCAAACTGCTGCGCCTGTTGCAGGAGCGGGTGGTGGAACGCCTGGGCGGTAATCAGCTCATCCCGCTGGACATCCGCATCATCGCGGCCACCAAGGAAGACCTGCGCCAGTCTGCCGACCAGGGGCGTTTTCGTGCCGACTTGTATTACCGCCTCAACGTCGCGCCGCTGCGCATTCCGCCGCTGCGCGAGCGCGGTGAAGATGCGTTGATGCTGTTCCAGCACTTTGCCGACGAAGCCAGCAGCCGTCACGGCCTGCCGCTGCATGAACTGCAACCGGGCCAGCGTGCGCTGTTGCTGCGCCACAGCTGGCCGGGCAATGTGCGCGAGTTGCAGAACGCCGCCGAGCGCTTTGCCTTGGGCCTGGAGCTGGCACTGGACAACACACCGGACAATCCCGCCGCTGGCGTTCTGACCTCCACGCCGGGGGGGCTGAGCGAGCAGGTTGAGCAGTTCGAAAAAAGCCTGATCGCCGCCGAACTGACTCGCCCCCACAGCTCTGTGCGCAGCCTCGCCGAAGCCCTCGGCATACCGCGCAAAACCCTGCACGACAAGCTGCGCAAGCACGGCCTGAACTTCGCCGACAGCGGCAACCACGGCGCAGACGACGAATGACCCACCCCAACCGCCAAGAGGCCGCCATGAGCCGCGACAGCCGTTACCTGGAATCCATCCTTCACCACGACATCCCCCTCACCCGGGAAATGGGCCTCAAGGTGCTCGACTGGCAACACGGCCAACTGCAGCTGCACCTGCCTTTGCAAGCCAACATCAACCACAAGAGCACTATGTTTGGCGGCAGCCTCTACTGCGGCGCGGTGCTGGCCGGCTGGGGCTGGCTGCATTTGCAGTTACGCGAGGAAGGGATTGAAGACGGGCATATCGTGATTCAGGAAGGGCAGATCAGTTATCCGCTGCCTGTCACTCGGGACGCGACGGTGATTTGCCAGGCGCCGGAAGAGAAGGTGTGGAAGCGGTTTTTGGCGACGTATAAGCGCTATGGGCGTGCGCGTTTGACGCTGGACACGTGGATTGTGAATGAGGGTGGTGAGAAGCGCGCAGTCACCTTTACCGGCCAATACGTCCTGCACCGCTAAACGCCACAACACAAAACAACTGTGGGAGCGGGCTTGCTGTGGCGAGGGAGCTTGCTCCCGTTCGACAGCGTAGCTGGAGCGGGCTTTTGGGGGCGCTTCGCACCCCAGCGCAAGCAAGCTTGCTCGCCACAGCAAGCCCCCTCCCACATTTTGATCTGCGGTGACCTCAGGATCTGGCCAGGCTCAGCAATCGCTCGCGCCACGCGGCCCTCGCCGGCAGCGCCAAAAAGAAGGGGTTCAACAACGACGCCCGCGCCGGGTAGCTGAACGGCTCGCCGCTCAACTCCAACACTTCGCCGCCCGCCCCTTCCAGCACGCCCTGAGCCGCCGCCGTGTCCCATTGCGAGGTCGGTGCCAGACGCGGATAACAATCGGCGCTGCCCTCGGCCAACAGGCAGAACTTCAGCGAGCTGCCGATATTTGCCAGCTTCAACTCACCCAAGCCTTCGCTCAAACCATCCAGTAAACGCTCTTGCTCAGGGCTGGTGTGCCGACGGCTGGCGACAACCGTAAACGCTTCACCGGCCGCAGGCGTCTGGCGCACCTGAATCTGCTTGGGCGCCTCGTTCACATCCGAGCGCCATGCGCCCAGGCCCGCGCCACCGAAGTAGCAACGGCCGCTGGTCGGTATCGACACCACGCCAAACACCACACGGCCCTGCTCGATCAGCGCGATGTTGACGGTAAATTCTTCACTGCCACAGATAAATTCCTTGGTGCCGTCCAGCGGGTCCACCAGCCACCAGCGCTGCCAGCCGGCGCGTACGCTCTGGTCGATGTCAGCGTCTTCTTCGGACAGCACAGGAATGCTTGGGTCCAGCGCCGTGAGGCCGGCGAGAATCAAATGGTGAGCTGCCAGATCGGCCGCCGTTACCGGCGAATCATCGGCCTTTGAAGTCACCGCCACGTCGGCGCGCCAGTACGGCAGGATCACTTCACCGGCCTGGCGAGCCAGTTCAATCACAGGGGCAATAAACGGGTGACCTAAAAACAGCTCGCTCATGCGCTAAACGCTCCTCTTTGGGTCAGCAAGTCTCTTACCAGGTACAGCGCGGCCAGCGCGCGGCCCTCGCTGAACTGCTCGTGCTGCGCCAGTTGCGACAGCTCGCGCAGGTTGACCCGCTCTACACGCATCGGCTCGGGCTCATCACCTTCAAGGCGTTCTTCATACAGATCGGTGGCCAGCACCACTTGAATTTTCTGGCTCATGTAGCCCGGCGACAACGACAGCTCGGTGATGTATTCCAACTGCCGCGCGCCATAACCGGCTTCCTCTTTGAGCTCGCGGTCTGCGGCGGCCAGCACGTCTTCGCCGGGTTCGATCAGGCCCTTGGGCAACGACAGCTCATATTCGTCGGTGCCGCCGCAATACTCTTCCACCAGCAACGCGTGATCTTCGTCGATCATCGCCACGATCATCACCGCGCCGTGACCGGCACCGCTTCCCACCAGGCGCTCGTAGGTCCGTTCAACGCCATTGGAAAAGCGCAGTTGCACTTCCTCCACGCGGAACAAACGGCTACTGGCGACAATTTCGCGGGCGAGGACGGTGGGTTTCTGGCGCATAAGCGGCTCCTTGGCGTGATCGGGTTACTATACCGTGGCTTTTCCGATTGTCTGTGTCGGATACCTTTACTTACATGAGAACGCCCCATGCCCTCTTTGCCCTGGCACGCCATCGACACTGTCCTGCTGGACATGGACGGCACCTTGCTCGACCTGCATTACGACAACCATTTCTGGATGGAGCACCTGCCGCAGCGTTACGCCGAACTGCATAACGTCAGCCGGGCCATGGCCGAGATGGAGTTGCAGCCGCTGTTCGAGCGTAATGCCGGCCAGTTGCAATGGTATTGCCTGGATTTCTGGAGCAAGGAATTGAACATCCCGGTGCGCGAACTCAAGCTGGAAACCGCCCACTTGATCGCCCTGCGGCCGGACGCCGATACCTTTCTGACGGCGATCAAAAAGGCCGGCAAGCGCGTGATTCTGATCACCAACGCGCATCGTGATTCGCTGTCGTTGAAGCTGGAACGCATTGAGCTGGCGCCGTATTTCGAAAGGTTGATCAGCTCCCACGATTACGGCTTCGCCAAGGAAAACCCACAGTTCTGGGACGCCTTGCAAGCCGACATCCACTTCGACCCGGCCCGCAGTCTATTCATCGACGACACGTTACCGATACTGCGCAGTGCCCGGGATTTTGGTGTGGGGCATTTGCTGGCGGTGAAAGAGCCGGACAGCAAGAAGGGGCCAAAAGACACGGCGGAGTTTGCAGCGGTAGACGATTACCGCGACCTCATCGCCGGACTCTGAACTTATGTAAACACAGGCTCATGTGGGAGCCGGGCTTGCCCGCGATGCAGACACCTCGATTTATCAAATACACCGAGGTGATGCTATCGCAGGCAAGCCAGCTCCCACACAAGCCAACTCACACATGCTTTAAGGTGTATTACTCAGGAATACGCAGCGTCTGCCCTGGGTAAATTTTATTTACATCCTTGAGCAGCGGCTTGTTGGCCTCAAAGATCTTGTTGTACTGGTTGGCGTTGCCATATACCGCCAGGGAAATCGCACTCAGGGTGTCGCCTTTTTTCACCACGACGAATCGGGCAGCGGTAACAGCAGGCCCGGATACGGTGATCTTGTCTTCAACACTGCCGACACCGGCAATATTACCGACCGCCAGAATGATTTTTTCTTTCTCTTCCTGGGTCGTCACTTCACCGGTTACGGTGACTTTGTCGCCGTCAACGGTCGCCTGCACATTAGGGTTACCCAAACCGACCTTGGAGATGTGGTCCTTCAACTGCTCACTCGCATCCGCATTGCCCGGCATCAACAGATCTTTCAGCTTTTCGCCAGCTTCCTTCACAAAACTAAAAAGACTCATGGTTCGCTCTCCTTGGGATTTAATTTCCAGACACCAGAGACTAGACCAGTCCCACACAACCGGGTTCCGACCCGACCAAAGACGCAAACGCGCTAGAATCCTGCGTCACTGGAATAAGCCTGGAGCGAAGATGGACATCAAGCAGCTGAAATTCCTCATCGCCCTCGACGAGACCCGTCACTTCGGCCAGGCGGCGACGCGTTGCCACATTACCCAACCGACCCTGTCGATGCGCCTGCGCAACCTGGAAGAAGAGCTTGATCTTCCACTGGTCAATCGCGGCCAACGTTTTGAGGGGTTTACCGCACCGGGCGAACGCGTTTTGGCGTGGGCCCGCACCGTGCTGGCGGCCTATGACGGTTTGCTGGCCGAAGCAGCCGCGTGTCGCGGCAACTTGGTGGGCACGTTGCGCTTGGGCGTGGTGCCGTTGTCGAGCTTCGATCCCCTGGCGTTGATGCAGCAGTTGCATAAGGAGCACCCGAGCCTGCGCTTTGAGCTGTCGGCACTCAGCTCCGAGCAAATTCTCGAGCAACTGGCCAGCAACCGCCTGGACCTGGGCGTTTCTTACCTGGAGCGCTTGGACAACGAACGCTTCGACTCGCTGGCGCTGGGCGAAACCCGCATGGGCCTGCTCTATGACCAGCGGTTTTTCAGCTTCGGTGACACGCCGCTGAGTTGGGAGGCGTTGATCGAACTGCCGCTGGGCATGCTCACCGGCGGCATGCACTTTCGCCAATCCATCGACCATAACTTCCACAGCCGGGGCCTTAACCCGCAACCGCTGCTGCAAACCGATGCGGTCCATCAATTGTTACAAGCGGTGCATGGCGGCCTGTGCTGCGCGGTGATGCCGCTGGACGGCGGCCTCGACGCCCTGACCGAGCATTTGCGCCTGCAGCCCATCGAAGACGCCCATACGCTGGCGCGCCTGGGGCTGATCATGCGCCGCAGCGCACCGCGCTCAGCGTTGGCCGAGGCGTGTTTCGCACTGTTTCAGAAATCGCAGCAGGCGACTTGATCGACGCCCTCTATCGATGGATCAGTACTGGCAATTAGACGCGACCCTTTGTCGCGCCTAGTCTAAGCACTGATCATTCTGTCGGTGGTATTGCCCCATGAACGCCAAGCGCCCAGCCTGCGCGGCGCCCGCCTCTGAAATGGCCGCGCCCGCCGCCAGCCAGACCTATCAGTTTTGCAACCTCGAACACACCGAAGTCGCCAGCACTGCGTTGGCGGAAGAAGTGGCGTTGGCGATTGCCTACAACGACATCAGCCAGGCGGTGATGCTGGTGACGCCGACGGACCTTGAAGACTTTATCGTCGGTTTCAGCATTGGCAGCGGCATTATCGCCGACGTTAGCGATATTTATGACCTCAAATTCAGCGGTTCTGGCTCTACCAGATACGCTCAAGTGCAGATCTCCAGCCGCGCGTTCTGGAACCTCAAGCAGCAACGCCGGCAACTTGCAGGCACCAGCGGTTGCGGTTTGTGCGGCGTAGAAGCCGTAGAACAAGCATTGCCAGACCTTCAAGTGCTGCCCGGCGCGCCCTTGCCGCCCGCCGAATGGCTGGAAGGACTGCGTCAACGTATCAGCGCGTTTCAGCCTCTGGGCCAGTACAGCGGCGCCGTGCACGCGGCGGTGTTTATGGACGGTCAAGGCGAATTGCTGATGGGCCGCGAAGACATCGGCCGGCACAACGCCCTGGATAAATTGATCGGCGCGCTCATCCGCCAAAAGATTCCGACCGACGGCGGGCTGGCGATTGTTACCAGCCGCTGCAGCCTCGAATTGATTCAAAAAGTTTTGCGCGCAGGCATCCAGACCCTGGTCAGCCTGTCGTCGCCCACCGGCCTCGCCCTGCAATGGGCTCGCCGGCATAACCTCAATCTCATCCACCTGCCGCAGAAAAGTGCGCCGCGGGTCTACAGCCCTGCGATGGAGAACCAGCCATGAGCCAGCACCACCAAGCCGACCAAACCCCAACCCCGCGCTATAAGCCTTACAAAGGCCCGGCTGGCGGCTGGGGCGCGCTGATCAGCGTGGCGCAAGCATGGCTCACCAGCGACAACGCGCTGAAGAACCTGCGCATGATGCTCAAGACCAACCAGAACGGCGGTTTCGACTGCCCGGGTTGCGCCTGGGGTGATTCGCCGGAAAGCGGCATGGTCAAGTTCTGCGAAAACGGCGCCAAGGCGGTGAACTGGGAAGCCACCAAGCGCCGCGTGGACGCCGCGTTTTTCGCCAAGCACAGCGTCACCGCGTTGCTGGAGCAGAGCGACTATTGGCTGGAATACCAAGGCCGCCTGACCGAGCCGATGCGCTACGACGCCGAGACTGACCGCTACAAACCCGTCAGCTGGGAAGCGGCGTTCGACCTGGTCGGCAAACACCTCAACGCGCTGCCAAGCCCGGACATGGCCGAGTTCTACACCTCGGGCCGCGCCAGCAACGAAGCGGCCTATTTGTACCAGCTGTTCGTGCGCGCCTACGGCACCAACAACTTCCCCGACTGTTCGAACATGTGCCACGAAGCCAGCGGCGTGGCCCTGGCGCAAAGCGTGGGCGTCGGCAAAGGCACTGTGACCTTTGATGACTTCGAACATGCCGATGCAATTTTCGTGTGGGGACAAAACCCCGGCACCAACCACCCGCGCATGCTTGAACCGCTGCGCGAAGCGGTGAAACGCGGTGCCCAAGTGGTGTGCATCAACCCGCTGAAAGAGCGTGGCCTGGAACGCTTCCAGCACCCGCAACACCCGCTGGAAATGCTCACCAACGGCGACAAGCCAACCAACACTGCCTACTTCCGCCCGGCGCTGGGTGGCGACATGGCCATCTTGCGCGGCATGGCCAAGTTCCTGCTGTTGTGGGAACGCCAGGCCCAGGCCGAAGGCACAGAAGCGGTGTTCGACCACGACTTCCTCAACGAACACACGGCCAACGTGCTGGATTACCTGGGCAAGATCGACGACACCTCATGGGATGAAATCGTCGCGCAGTCCGGCCTGACCCTGGTTGAGATCGAGCAAGCGGCGCGCATGTACGCCAAAAGCAAGAACGTGATCATGTGCTGGGCGATGGGCATCACCCAGCACCGCCATTCGGTGCCGACCATTCAGGAAATCGCCAACCTGATGCTGTTGCGCGGCAACATCGGCCGCCCCGGCGCCGGCCTGTGCCCGGTGCGTGGCCACAGTAACGTGCAGGGCGACCGCACCATGGGCATCAACGAACGCCCACCGGTTGCGTTCCTCGACTCCCTCGAGCGTCGCTTTCAGTTCCAGGTACCGCGCGAAAACGGCCACAACGTGGTCGAAGCGATTCACGCCATGCTTGAAGGCCGCTCCAAAGTGTTTATCGGCCTGGGCGGCAACTTCGCCCAAGCCACGCCAGACAGCCCGCGCACCTTCGAAGCCCTGCGCAACTGCGACCTGACCGTGCAGATCAGCACCAAGCTCAACCGCAGCCACCTGATGCACGGTAAAGACGCGCTCATTTTGCCGTGCCTGGGCCGCACCGACATCGACATCCAGGCCGACGGCCCGCAAGCGGTGACGGTGGAAGACTCGTTCAGCATGGTCCACGGCTCCAACGGCCAACTGCAGCCGCTGTCCAAACTGATGAAGTCCGAACCGGCGATTCTGGCTGGCATTGCCGCCGCCACCCTGGGCAGCAAGCCAGTGGATTGGAACTGGCTGGTGGCCGACTACGGGCGCATCCGCGACCTGATCGCCGACACCATTCCGGGCTTCAAGGACTTCAACGAGAAGATCAAACACCCAGGCGGTTTCTACCTGGGCAACTCGGCCGGTGCACGCCGCTGGAATACCCCGTCAGGCCGCGCCAACTTCCGCCCGAACATCCTGCCCAAAGACTTGATCCACGAACGCACCCACGCCACGGGCCGTGTGCCGGACCTGATCATGCAGTCGATGCGCTCCCACGATCAGTACAACACCACCATTTATGGCCTCGACGATCGCTATCGCGGCGTGAAAGGCCAGCGTGACGTACTGTTCGTCAACGAAGCCGACATCATCCGCCTGGGCTTCAAGCCGGGGCAGAAGGCCGACATCGTGTCGTTGTGGGAAGACGGCCGCGAGCGCCGCGTGAAGGGCTTTACCCTGCTGGCGTTTGATATTCCGGCGGGCCAGGCCGCGGCTTACTACCCGGAAGTGAACCCATTGGTACCACTGGAAAGCACCGGGGATGGCAGCCATACGCCGACGTCGAAGTTCGTGGCGATTCGCCTGGAAGCAGCAAGTGACAATGGGCTGATCATGGCGCGCTCTGCCTAAGCGGAAGTGCTCGTGGCGAGCAGGCTTGGCGTGCTGAGCAGGCCTGTTGTGGCGAGCGGGCCTGTTGTGCTGAGCAGGCCTGTTGTGGCGAGCGGGCCTGTTGTGCTGAGCGGGCTTGTTGTGGCGAGCGGGCTTGCCCCGCGTTGGGTGGCGAAGCCGCCCCAATAAAGTCACCACATTCTTTCAGTCAGTATGCAGTGCCCGGACCAGGGGCCGCTTCGCGCCCCAACGCGGGGCAAGCCCGCTCGCCACAACAGGCCCGCCAGCCAGCCACAAGAACCCCGCTCTCCACAGAAAAGCAAGCACAAAAAAAGGCCGCTTTTGCATAAAAGCGGCCTTCCCGAAGTAGTTAAAGACTCGCAAAAACAACTTAAGTTCCCCATACAAAACAGCAACTTAGCAAGTTGTATACAACTGCTGCCACCGGTCGGATTTCGATTGTCAGCATCTCGATACAACCTCAGGATCGCGCCGTCATCCTCTTGAGGTCTCTCTATGAAGTTCTCCTCGATTCTCTTGTTGTCCCTTGGCCTGGTCAGTGGCGCAGCCATGGCCGGTGGCACCACCGAAGCCGGTGTGGGCGGCGCATTGGGCGGGGTACTTGGTTCGGTTGTGGGCCAGCAGGTCGGCGGCAACACCGGTTCGGCCATCGGCGCAGCCTTGGGCGGCGCGGGCGGTAGCGCAGTCGGCGCCGACAAACGCAGCCGTGGCGAAGCGGCTATAGGCGGCGCATTGGGCGCGGCAGGCGGCAACGTAGTGGGCCGCAGCATGGGCGGCACTACCGGCAGCCTGATCGGCGCAGCCGCCGGCGGTGGCGCGGGTGGCGCACTGGGCAACTACATGGGCAACAAGAGCGATGACGACGACCGTCGCTATCGCGGGCGAGACAACCGCCGTTATGACCGTGACGACCATCGTGGGCGCGGGCATGCTTATGGGCACCGCAAGAACAAGCATCACTACCGTCATCACCGCTAACTTCTAGACGACACTGCAATTCTAATGTGGGAGCGGGCTTGCTCGCGAAAGCGCGGGGGCAGTCGGTATATCGTTTACTGACCCACCGCTTTCGCGAGCAAGCCCGCTCCCACATTGGCCCTTCGGTGTCTGCGAGATAAGTTTAGATCACCAACCGCTGCAACGCCTCGCGCAGCATCCCCGGAATCGTCACCGGCTGGTTCGACGCCCGATCCACAAACACATGCACAAACCTACCCGCCGCGCAGGCGTCTTCCTCCCCCGCCTTGAACACCGCCAACTCGTACTGCACTGAGCTGTTACCCAACTTGCCAACCCGCAGACCGATTTCTATGCGATCCGGAAAAGCGATGGACGCAAAGTAATCACACGCCGAACTCACCACAAACCCCACTACTTCACCGTCATGAATATCCAACCCACCTTCTTCAATCAGGTAGGTATTCACTGCCGTGTCGAAAAAGCTGTAGTACGTCACGTTGTTCACATGACCATACACATCGTTGTCGTGCCAGCGCGTGATGATCGGCTGAAAGTGGCGGTAATCGGCGCGCAAGGGCATTGAGTCAGGCATATGCAGGTCTCATGAAAGTGAGTTTAGAGATCATTCAAATGGGCTTCTGCCCACTCGCGTACCTCGGCGTACGGGTAGTCTTCCAGCGCTGAAAAACCGGGAATGCTCCGCGCCTTCAGCTTGGTAAACAGCGGCACACTGATGCCCCCAAGGAAACGCGCCAGCCGCTCGGCGCCGGGCAAATCGCTGGTGAGCTCATGATGGCTGTGGATAAAATCACCGCACAGCCCCATGAAGTTTTTATCCACAAGCGGCGGCAAACTCGGCGGCGGCGGCAGATGCGCAACGTGGCCGTGACACACCGAGCAATGCCCGCACCGCTCGGGGGCATTTTCATCGCCGAAGTACTGGGCCAAACGCTGCCCCAGGCAACGCTCGGTGGCGAAAAGGTCGAGCATGGCGTGAATCCGCGCCACCTCCGTCACCTCGTGCCTCTTGAAGCCTGTGTATAACTCGGCGCTCAACACCTTTGGGTCAAAGTCGGTGTCCAGCAGGCTGTAGACCTCTGTCATCTGTTTGCTTTCCAGCTCGATCAGGCCTTGTTCCTGGAAGTAATCCAGCGCCTTCACCACCCGGCTGCGTTCTGCATTGTGCTGCTGATACAGCGCGTCGAAATCCACCGTCGCCCAGGTTCTGGCGCGCGTGCAGACCTGGATAATCGCCGCAACAAACTGCTGGCGCTCGCCGGAAAACCGCGCCAGCAATACATCAGGCTCAATCAGGTATTTAAAGCGGTATTCGGCATAAAACGCGTATCGCGGCGCGATCACGCCTTTGAGTTCCAGCTGCACCAGCAACGTTTTGAGCGGCAGCTCGCGGATGTTGCTGTGGTCTGACAGCGACCTCAACAAGAACTCCCATTGCCCCTCGCCCCGCGCCGCTTGCAACTCCACCAGCACACGGCGAATGCCCTCTTGCTCAGGCGTATCGCCGTACACAAAGTTTTCCAGCACATTCAAGCTGTCGCGGTTGGCCAATACCAGGCAGTCGGACGGCTGCCCATCACGCCCGGCGCGGCCGATTTCCTGGCTGTAGTTCTCGATGGATTTGGGCAGGTCAAAGTGCACCACATTACGGATGTCACTCTTGTCGATGCCCATTCCAAACGCGATGGTGGCGACGATGCAATTGGAACGCCCGCCCATAAAGCGCTGCTGAATACCCTCACGCTTATCGTGTGGCAACCCGGCGTGATACGCCTCGGCCTGGATGCCGTTGCGGTTCAAGTGCTCGGCAATCTGCTCAGCCGTTTTTTGCAGAGTGACGTAGACAATGCTCGGCTGATTCGCCCGTTCTTTCATCCACTCGACCAGACGCCGACGTTTATCCGCACCGGCCACCGGCTCTACCAACAAATTGAGATTGGCGCGGTAGAAGCCCGTGGTAACCACATCATCGGGCGCAATGGCGAACTTGGCCTGCATGTCGGCAATCACCGCTGGCGTCGCCGTAGCCGTCAGCAGCAGCGCTTGTGGGATATTGAACTGACGCTGGTAGTCCGGCAGCTTCAAATAGTCCGGACGGAAGTTATGGCCCCACTCGGAAATACAGTGCGCCTCGTCCACAACCAGCAGCGAGATGCGCACGCTTTGCAGGAAGTTACGAAAGCGCTCGTTCTTCAAGCGCTCAACGGAAATCATCAGGATTTTCAGCTCACCCGAACGGGCGCGCGCCATCACGTCATTGGCGTCTTCGCGGCTCTGCGCCGAATCAATACTGCCCGCCGAAATGCCGTGGCGTTTCAAAAAACCGAGCTGGTCCTGCATCAACGCCAACAACGGCGACACCACCAGCGTCAGGTGCGGCAGCAACACCGCCGACAGCTGGTAACACAAGGACTTGCCCGACCCGGTAGGAAAAATAGCAGCCGCCGAACGACCGGCCAGCACTGCGCTGACCACGTCTTCCTGGCCCAATCGAAACTGTGGATAACCAAAGACCTGCTGGAGGGTGTCGTGCATGAGCTGTCACTCCATTGACCGCTGAGTTGGCTCAAAAACATAGCCCGGAACACTCAGCGAATCGAGAAAGGTCGCAAGGAAATAAGAGACAGGATGATACACAGCCTGGGAGATGGCCTTGGGCCGATGTGGGATTGTTCCGACGATTTCGTGAGATGAATACAATCCAGTTGTGGGAGCTGGCTTGCCTGCGATGGCGGAGTGTCAGTCGATGGATTGCTGACTGACACCCCTATCGCAGCATAAGCATCTACACACCTATTAGAGGCTGGCGAATCTCTCTGTGGCGAGCGGGCTTGTCCCGCGTTGGGCTGCGTAGCAGCCCCAGAACCAGCCAC